>DATKLB010000113.1:0-17193 GCA_035542615.1 Spirochaetia bacterium
CTCGGCTTGCGCGGCTTCGGCCCGGGTCATCTTGCCCTCCTTCGGTTCCTCATTGCGTCAGCTTCCCTGCTGGTCTACGCCCTGATCACGCGACTTCCTCTGCCCGCCGTCCGGGACCTTCCCATGCTCTTCCTGCTGGGCTTCCTCGGATTTACCGTGTATCACGTGGGTCTGAATGCGGGAGAGGTAGTGGTGCCTGCCGGAGCCGCGAGCTTCATCGTCGCTTCGGTCCCCGTTTTCTCGACGCTCCTGGCCGTTGTCTTTCTTCGAGAGCGCCTCACTCTCTTGGGCTCGACCGGTGCGCTCGTGAGCTTCCTGGGCGTTGCCCTGATCTCCGTCGGAACGGGCACGGGTTTGCGGTTCGAGCCGGCCGCTCTTCTCATCGTCCTGGCAGCGCTCGCGGAAAGCATCTATTTCGTTGCCCAGAAGCCCCTTCTCTCGCGTTACAGCGCGCTTCAGCTCACAACGTACACGATCTGGACAGGCACCTTCTTCATGCTGATCTACCTGCCGGGCCTGGTGAGACAGATCGGCGCGGCACCGGTCGCATCGACGCTTGCCGTCGCCTACCTCGGCATTTTCCCCGCCGCGATCGGCTATGTGCTGTGGTCAGTCGCCCTTTCCCGGGCTGATGTTTCCCGGGTGACCAGCACTCTCAATCTCTCCCCGATTCTTTCTCTTATCATCGCCTTCCTGGCCCTTGGCGAGGTTCCCTCCGCCCTCTCCGTTGTCGGGGGACTGACGACGGTGGCGGGAGTCATCATGCTCAATACGCTGGGCAAAGCGCGTCAGCCATCTGCCGAGCGCGCAGCGCGCGCCGAATGACGCTGCGCCAGGCTCTCGAGTACGAGCCGGTTGAGCTCGAGTTCGGAACGAGCGGCCTGCGGGGATTGGTGAGGGACATCACCGATCTCGAAGTATACGTCGCCGTGCGGGCCTTTCTCCAGTTCATCGTGAAGTCCGGCGATGCGCAGGCGTCGGCAACTGTTTACGTCGCTGGCGACCTGCGGCCGAGCACCGGGCGTATTTTCGTCCCCGTCTGCCGGGCGATCACTGATGCCGGCTTTTCCGCCGTCCTGCTCGGTCGCATCCCTTCGCCGGCGCTCCTGTTGTACGCGATGAAACGCGAGGCTCCGAGCGTCATGGTCACGGGAAGCCACATCCCGTTCGACCGCAATGGCATCAAGTTGAACAGAAGCAGCGGCGAGATCCGCAAGACGGACGAGCAGCCCATCCGAGAGGCGCAGCAGCGCCTGCGAGCGAGACTGTACGAGGCGCCTGCGTCGGCCAGTATGTTCGATGAGCGGGGCGCGCTTCGCCCCGCGTTTCGTCGGGCGCTGCCGGACTCCATCCCGAACGCCGCATTCGAGTACGAACGCCGCTACGCTGACGCATTTCCCCGAGGGCCGCTGGCCGGAAAGCGAACCCTTGTCTACCAGCATTCCGCTGTCGGCAGAGATTTGCTCGTGAACGTGCTCGAGAGCCTGGGAGCGATCGCAATTCCCGCCGGAAGGAGCGATTCGTTCGTTGCCGTGGACACCGAAGCGGTCAACGATGAAATGCTCGAGGCAGTCCAGCTGCTCGTGGATGCCAACGGCGGCGCGAAGATCGATGCAGTGGTTTCAACAGACGGCGATGGAGACAGGCCGCTCGTCCTGGGGGTGGAGGCGGGAAGGGTCCGGTTCTTCCCCGGCGACATTCTCGGCATCGTGACCGCGGATTTCGTCGGCGCTCGGCACATCGCCGTCCCCATCAGCGTCAACGACGCAGTGGATGAACATTTCGAACCGCGCGGGATCAGGCCCGTGAAGACGCGGATCGGCTCTCCCTATGTGATCGAGGCCATGAGGCAGGTCGGCTGGGAGGCAAATGGAGGATTTCTGACGGCGGCGCCGATTTCGATCCCCGGCGGCGGTCTCCTGGATGCCCTTCCCACGCGCGACGCCCTGCTTCCCATACTCGCCGCTCTCTATGCGTCCGTAGGCTCGGGCATCACGCTCAACGATCTTTTCTCGCGTCTTCCGCGGCGATTTGGAAAATCCGGCCTCTTGCGTGAGTTTCCGAGAGAAAAGGCGCTGGCAGTCGTACGGCGCTTTTCCCTTCCGGATGCCTCTGTTCTGGAGGCCCGGCGCGAGAAGGCGGACAATGTCCAGTGGATCGTCGAGCGGCAGGACGGAACTCGAGCCGCACTCGGCGCCGGAAGTCCCGTGTGCAGGGCTCTTGAGACGATCTGCCAGGAGGCGGCACGCTGGTTCACGGCGCATGACGATTTTTCCGGCGTGCAGTGGATCAACTGGCTCGATGGGGTGCGCATCGGATTCGATAACGGCGACATCGTCCACCTGAGACCTTCGGGAAACGCTCCCGAGCTTCGCCTTTACGCAAATGCGGGAAGCCCGGACAGGGCCGAGGCAATCGTGAGAAAGGGAACAGCACCCGGCGGGACACTACGAAAGCTCGAGGCGGCGGTCGATGAGCCCCAGGCAATCGACGCTTTTCGAGCTGCCCCTGGCATTCTCCCGCTGGAATGCCCTGTCCAGAACTACGCGTGGGGCGGATTCGATTTCATTCCTTCTCTTCTTGGTGAGGCCAACCCCGGCAGGGTCCCCTGTGCCGAGCTGTGGATCGGCGCGCACCCGGCAGCTCCCTCGCTGGCCCTGGTCGACGGCCTCAGGATCCGGCTGGACCGCCTCGTGGAGGCCGCCCCGTCTGAAACCCTGGGAGCACGCGATGCAGCCCGATTCGGCGGCAGGCTTCCATTCCTCATGAAGGTGCTGGATGCCCGGGTGATGCTTTCCATCCAGGCCCATCCCACGCGCGAGCAGGCTGAGGCCGGCTTTGCGCGGGAGAATGCCGCCGGCGTTCCGATCGATTCGCCGCAAAGGATGTACAGAGACCCGAACCACAAGCCGGAAGCGCACGTCGCGCTGACAGAGTTCTGGATGCTGCACGGGTTCCGGCCGCTTTCGGAGATCGGGCACTTGTTCGCCGGCGAGCCTGAGCTGGGCGGCATCATGCCGGATTTCGCGGACCGGCTGCATGCTGCCGGAGCCCGGCAGCCCGCTCGGGAGCAGCTCCTGCGGGACCTGTATGCCACGATCATGACCGCGCCGCAGGGCCGGATCGACGAGCTACTCTCCCCGCTCATCGAGAGGCTGTCTCGGGAAGAAAGCACGGGCGGTCTGAACAAGGATGCGCCCGGCTTCTGGGCGCTGCGTGCAACACGGGACCTGCCCCTGCCTGACGGTCACATCGATCGGGGAATCTACTCGATCTACCTGCTGAACCTTCTCCATCTCCGACCCGGGCAGGGGACGTACCAACCCGCGGGAATGCTCCACGCGTACCTGGAGGGAACGAATGTCGAGCTGATGGCGAGCTCCGACAACGTGCTCAGGGGCGGCCTGACGCCCAAGAGCGTCGACATGAAAGAGCTGCTTCGGATCGTATCCTATCGTGACGGCCGATCTTCCGTCATGACCGGCCGGGAAACCTCCCGGGGCGTGCGAGTCTACGAGACGCCGGCGGAGGAGTTCCAGCTCGAACGTATGGAGCTTGCAGCGGGCAGCCGCCGTGAGACAGCCGCGGCGCACAGCGTCGAATGTCTTATCGTCATCGAGGGCGAGGCTCACTGTGGTTTCGGAGGAAAGACTTTGCGCCTTGGCAGAGGAAAAGCGGCGCTCGTTCCGGCCGGCGTCTCGTATCGGCTCGGCGCGGACTCCTCTGGCGCGCTCGTGTTCCGCGCCCGTGTCCCCGACTAGACGAATCGGCCGCCGAATCTCTCCGCGACCATGGCCTGAAGCTTTTTGACGTCCTCTGACCTGTCCCGCCGGCAGACCAGCGTGGCGTCCGGGGTGTGAATCACCACGAGGTCCTCGCAGCCGAGCGTCGCGACGAGGTGTTGCGGGTCGCTTGAAGCCACGAGCGTGCTTCGCGTGTCCACCAGGAGACTTGCCTCTGCGGCAACCGCGTTGCCCGCGCCGTCAGTGCGGCACGTTTCCGCGAAGGCCGGCCAGGAGCCGATATCCAGCCACGAGAGATCCATCGGGATGGCCAAAACTCGAACCCTGCTGTCGCGGGAAGCCTTCTCCATGACGGCGAAGTCGACGCTGATTTTCCGAAGCGACGGGTACACTGAGCCGATGACAGCAGGAAACTCGGCGGTTCCCCACGCATCCGCGATACGCGCCAGCCCGGCGCGCGTATCAGGCTCGTACCGCTGAACGCAGTCCAGGAACACGGAGGCCTTCCAGACGAACATGCCGCTGTTCCAGAGAAACCGCGACGGGCCTTCCGCGAGCCAGCGTTCCGCCGTCCCGCGGTCCGGCTTTTCCCGGAACTGCTCGACGACCCTGGCCTGGTCCCGAGCCACCGCTCCGAGGCTCAGGTACCCGTAACTCGTTGCAGCGCGACTTGGCGTTATGCCGAACGTGACCAGCGCGTTTTTCTCCTGCTCGGCGAGCCCGTATCCCTCGGCTACGATTTCGCGGAACTTCTCCACCGGCTCGATGATGTGGTCAGCGGTGAAAACGCCGATCGTTGCCTCGGGATCCCTCCGAGCCACGATGGCCGCCGAGTATCCAATGGCGGCAAGCGTGTCGCGTCCCTCGGGCTCTCCAAGGAATTGCGCGGACCCGAGACCTCCGAGGCTCTGAGCGATCATTGCCCTCTGGTCCTCGGATGCGCATACCAGGCGGTTTTCCCTATCAATGAGCCCTTCCAGCCGCTCCCAGGAATGCTCGAGAAGGCTTCTCCCATTGATGAACGGCAGCATCTGCTTGGGCATCGATGCCCGGCTCATGGGCCACAACCGGGTGCCGGACCCGCCGGCAAGGATCACCGCGTAGCGCACGCTTCCTCCCTCACTTGCGGGGAGGCTTCGCCGGACGGAGCTCGATTCGACTTGCCAGCGAGCCGCTGGGATACAGGGAAAGGTCGACGACCGCTTTGGCAATATCCTGCGCGGAGAGCTTCCAGCCCTCCCGGGGCTTGGAGCCGGGAGCCGCGGCAAAGTCAGTGTCGACGCTGCCCGGCATGATGTAGCTCACGCGGATTCCGTCGTATCGGATGTCCTGCATGAGCGCTTCGCTGAATCCGTTCAGCCCGAACTTCGACGCATTGTAGGCCCCGCCGCCCGCGAAAGCGTTGATCCCGGCGAGGCTCGATATGTTGAAGATGTACCCGCCGCCCCGCTCGCGCATCAGGGGAATCGCTTCATGACAGCAGTAGAAGACGCCCGACAGGTTTGTCGCAATCGTGTCATCCCACTCCGCCGGGGTGAGCTGGTCCACTGGCCTGAAGATGCCGATCCCGGCGCTATTGACCAGGATGTCGATCCCGCCGAAGCGGTCCGCCGCCTTGCGGATCATCCCGCGGCATTCATCGTAGCGGCGCATATCGGCAAGCGAGCCATCTACCGCGTCGCCTGCCTTTTTCCGAAGCCGCTCGAGAGCGCTCTTCAGAAACCCGTCATCGTGACCGCAGATATACACGCTTGCCCCTTCATCGAGAAGGGCTTCAGCGATGCTGTGGCCGATACCGCGTGTGCCGCCGGTAACGACAGCGATCTTGTCCTTGAGCCGGGCTGACATATGACGCTCAGGATACCAGTCGAGGGAGCGAGCGGCAAGCATGCTGCGCGGGCAGGCCGCGCCGCGGCGGGTGCAGGAGCCTAGTGCAGCCGCCGGTTGCCTTCAACCCGCCGGCCGTCCAGCGCGAGTCCCGGTGATGCCTGCGGCAGAAGAGTCAGAGCGCCGTTTCTCCAGTACGACGGCGCCTGGGATGTGGAAGTCGCCACGTCCCCGACGATGAAGACGTTCCCGGAGGCGTCGACAGCCGCCGCGTTGGTGAAGCCGTATTGGCTCGCGGGACCAGTCGGCAGAAAGCTCAAGGAGCCGTTTCTCCAGAAGCAGGGAACAAGTGTTCCCAGGGAGGTCCCGGAGGCGCCGGCGATCGTGAGGTTGCCTGAGCCGTCAACAGCCACGCCGCTTGCCCATCCAAGGGTGTTCCCGGCTCCCACGGAAAGGATTGTCAGGCTGCCGTTCTCCCAATAGCAGGGCATCGGAACCGAGCCGGATGCTCCGACGATTCCGGCAAAGTAGAGATTGCCGTGACTGTCCACCGCCGCGTTTGTGACCTCTCCCCAGGAGTTTCCCGTTCCCATGGGAAGAATCGACAGGCTTCCGTTTTCCCAATACGAAGGCAACGGGGCTGCGCTCGATACGCCAACCTCTCCGCCGACGTACACATTCCCCGACGCGTCCAGCACGACGGCGCTCCCGACGCCCCAGGAATTGCCTGTTCCAGTGGCAAGATTGGCCTGTACCCCATTCGTCCAGAGCGACGGGTTCAGCGAAGAGCTGGAGGGCCCGACTCCTCCGGCCAGGTAGAGGTTCTTCTTGCTGTCGGTCGCAACGCCGATCGCCATTCCCGCCGCATTCCCCAGGCCGACCGAAAGATAGGAAAGCGCGCCATTCTCCCAGGAGCAGGGCAGAAGCGCTGCCTCAACGGGTCCCACTGAGCCTGCGACGAAGAAGTTTCCCGAAACATCAACAGCGCCCAGGCCGATCGAGAACGCGTAGTTGCCTGTGCCGACCGGCATGGTCGTAACAAGGGACCCGTTTCCCCAGTAGCAGGGCATCTGAGAGGCAGTCGTGCCGGTCACGCCGCCAATGAAGAGATTGCCTGATGCGTCGAAAGCGAGGCTGACAGCATCCCCGAACGGGGCGCTCCCCGAACCGGGCGGCACCGGCTGGACTGTGTAGAGTTGACTGCATCCTGCTTCCAGAACGAGAAGGACTGTCAGCAGGAACGCTCTCGGAACTTTCATCGACCCACCAGTATGAATATACCTGCGCGAGGCATCTCCCGTTAGAAAAAGACTTTCGCGTCAAGGGTCACCGCGACGGAGGACAGTGCGTTGCCGAACTCGGTCTCGGGCCCCCCGTTCGCCCACGTGACGGTGAGATCCACTTCCGAGTCCTTCACGAATGTCGTGGTGACGCCTCCGGTGGCGAAGAACGATGCGTCGGTGAGGCTCACGAGACAGGATGCCAGCAGCCCGATCTTGTCGAATACGAGGTTCCCGTCATCCGTCAGCGTTGGTTGCGTTACGGAAATGAAAAGGTAGTCTGATCCCAGACGCGCCGGCCGCCCCGCCATGTACGATCGGGGAACCGTCCCCGCTCGCACGCCCTGGTACGCGCCCGCAAGATCGCCGGCGGAAAGACCTTCAGAGAGATGGTAGTACTCCAGCAGCACGACGGTCCGTATCTCAGGGAGCGTCGCCGTACCACCCGTGAGAAAACTGTAGTAGGGATAGACTGCGGGCGCAGAGGATACCAGGAGATAGCGCGCCTTGTCGTAGATGCACCCTTCGAACCAGAGCTGAAGCGTGTCCCAGCCGGGCATTTCATACAACGGAGCGACGGATGCGTTCAGAGCGAGCGTCCACGACTCGTTCTGGCTCCAGTACCCTGAAAGAGCGAGATCAGTATTGGGAATGAGCGGAGTGGAAACACGGGATCCCACTCCTGTCTGGCCGAGAACATCATAGAGAACTCCAAAGGTCATGACAGAAAGGGGCTTGGTTATGACCTCGAGCTTCAGGGCCGTCACTCCCTCCCGAACGGCTCGCAGAGCGGTCGGGTCCTTGGGCGGATTCACAGGATCAGATGGGTTGTAGATGAATCCCGCGCCCCACTTCAGGCGCTGCTTGCCCAGGCGCAGGTATAGCAAGTCCCCGTAGTTCAGGTCCGCGTACAGCTCGTTCACGAGGAGAGAAAGGGATTCGATCTTGGCCCCGTTGTGGTCGAGGACGTTGTTTTCCTGGAACGTGAAATCGAACAGCCCGAGGGTCGTGTAACGCCTCGAAAACGCAAGCTTGCCGTCGATGATCCCCCCGGCAGCCACTTCGGAGAAGGGCGTGAATCCCTGGAAAACGGAGGACATGTTCTGCGCGCTGGAGATTGCCTGCGCATCGACATCGCCTGAGAGCTTGAACGCTGCCTGGTCCTGGGCGGCCGCATGCCCCGCCAGCGCGATGACCAGGGCAGTAGCGAGAACCGAACTTTTCATGATCAGAACTCGTAGGGATACAGGCGGCCGGATTCCAGGTACTCGCGCGTGAAGAACTGCTCGGGGACGCTGGAAAGTGGTGTAATGTCGAAGATCCGCAGCCGGCTCGTATCCTGCGGCTTCAGCGCATCGACGTACTGCATTTCCATTTCCGCGATGCGTCCATCCTTCATCTCCGCCTTCGTGACCGTGTAATACTTGAGGACCTTCTCCGAAACGGCGAAGAATGCCTTCTTCACCGGTATCCTCGTCGACTTCTCGACCCAGAGCTGAACGAGACTGTAGGCAAGCTTGCGGTTCTTTGCCCGCAGCTCGAAGCGGTAGCAGGCCTTGCCATCGACATCGTCCTCGCCAAGGTACTTGACGGCGTAATCGAGGTTCGTATTGAACCGCGTGAGATCGAGATTCGATGTTTCTCCCCCTCGGGAGTTTGCGGTCGCGGAGGTCTTCACGACCTTGTTGGTGGCGGCGAACCTCTGCCAGAACACATCCTGGTCCCGCAGGAGAGCGAAGTTCTTCTGCGACGCGGGGGCGGTGGCGACCCACACCACACGGTTGTCCTTGCGGACAAAGAATCCATCGGATGCCCGGTCGTCTCCGCTGGAAAACGTGTCGACAACCGCCATGCGCCCTTTGCTGTTCACCGGCAGCGTCACCGCGTCGACTTTGTCGATGTAGGCGACAACATCACCCTCGGGGAAGCTCTGGGCTGCCAGGGGCAGCGCCGCGGCAACGGCAATCAGCACGAAAGCGAGCCTTTTCATCGTTCCTCCATGTGACTTCTATCGATCGGCCATCTGGACAACCGCATGCTTTTCCGTCTCCCGCCCCACGGTTCGAAACGTCGTCAGGAACAGCACGATGAAGAGGAGCAGGAACGGCACGGTCACGCTCTCGATGTTCACCGTGATGGCCATTCGGGTCATGCCGAACATGTACTGCAGCATGAGGAGCGGCGGGCGGACGATGGTCGCGTTGAACCAGACATCCACGAGGGCCACAGCCCCAACGCCCAGGAGGTATCCCACAAGGAGGGCCGCAAGCGACTCGCCGAAGAAAAGATTGCGCACCGTCCCGCGGGGAAATCCCAGGGCGCGCAGGGTGCCGATCTCGTCACGCCGATCGAAGATGTTTGTCAGGATGACAGAGCGGATCCCGATCAGCAGGGCGAGAAAGATGATCATCGCCATGAAGCCGAACATGAGGATGTTTGTCGTGCCGAGGGACAGGAGAAAACGCACGAAATCGTCATCACGGTACCCCTTGACGCGGAAATCCTTCACAACGGTCTTGAGATCCGCGACCATTTTCGGAATCGCTCGTTCGTCTTTTACATAGGCCTTGTAGAAAGGAAAGGCGTCGCCGAGCTCCGTCATGGTGACATAGTCAGCCGCTCGGATGATGATATGGTCGTCATACCACGGTGCGGACGCACGCTCGATGCCCGTGACGATGAAGTCCATGGCGTTGCGAGCTCCGAAAGCGGAAGGAATGAAGACCGTGATGCTGCTGCCGACTCGCAGACCATATTTCTCCGCCAGCACGGTCGTGATGAGAAGCCCGTACTCGTCCGAGGCGCCCGGCACCCTGCCGGCGGCGAGCTCCGTGCGGGACACGAGCGGCTGGTCCTTCTCGAAGTCAGTTGCGTTGAACATGAGGTATTGCCTGCTGGTGCCCGCCTGGATCTCGCAGACCCCCGTGTACCACGGAACCAGAAGGGACGTGTCGGGACTGTGTTCGAGATAGCTTCGCACCGCGCCGGCCTGGTTGCGGTAGCTGGCAAGCCGCTCGTCCTTGAACTCGAAATCATCAGCTTTTGAAATCCACAGGTGGCCCGTCCACTTGGCGATGGTGTCGGATCGAACGTGCTCGGTGGTGCGGGCGCCGAGGGCAAAGGAGAAGACCAAAACGGTCGCGCTGAGAAAACCAGCCACGACCACGAAGAGCGCCCGCAGAGGTCTTCTCAGGATGTTGCTCGTCATGTAGCGCAGGAGATCCATGTCAGCTACCTCTTTTCCAGCGTCCTGAGGATGGAGAGGCGCGAGCCTTGGAGCGCTGGAAGAAGGGGGGCCAGCACGGCAACCGCGAGGAAAATGAGAGTAACGCTCACGACTTTGTCCGCGTAGAAGCCCGGGGAGAACCCGTCTCCGATGACCCAGGCAAAGAAGGTGAGCGTGTTGTGGATGCCGGTGAGGTGAAGGACGCAGATCACGCCGGCAGCCAGGAGAAAACCAGCGAGAGCGCCAGCGGCGATGATGAGGAATCCCTCCAGGGCGAACTGCAGCGCGATATCCGCGCGGCCGAAGCCCAGGGCGCGCATGGTGCCGATCTCGCTGTATCGCTCGATGATGGAGAAAGTCGTCAGCTTGATCACGAGCAGCACGCAGATGGCGATGAGGATGGCCTCAACCGTGCGCATCATGACATCGAATCCGAGCACGATCTCCGCGAAGATCGGGGCATACTCGCGCCAGGAGACGACCTTCAGCCGGGGATGGTTCTCGCGCAGGTACGAGTCGATACAAGGCAGGACGCGGTTCGCCGTTCGCGCGTCCTTGAGAAACCCGACTACTTCGGAAGCGAGTGGCTTGGAATACCCCACGAGGGACCGAAATCCATCCAGGTCGAAGAACATGCTCCCCATCCCGATGATATCCCTGGGCATCGTGCGATAGTCGATGCCGCCCTTCACCGTCACGAAGCGATCGACAAACTCACCCTCGCGGTTTGGCATGAGAAACACGTACTGCCTCCCGACCTCGACGTTCTTGTTTTTCTCGTATTCGTGCCACGTGGCTGCGCAGGCCTGCGCCTCCCCCGGGCGGACCGCGGAACCCCTGGCGTAATAGAGGTCCCTGAGCTCCTTGTCGTAGGAGCCCATATCCATCGCGATTCCCTGGAAACCCTTCTCCGCGTCATCCACGCCGTAGACCAGGCCGCTGAAGATGATCCTCTCCTGCGCGCCGCTCACCTCGGGAACGCCCGCCAAGTATGTCTTTATGGAGGAGATTTCGTCCGGCTCCAGCATCTCCTCGGGCTCGTAGTGGTAAAAGCCGAACGTGTTCTTGGTCTCAATCCCTTTCGCCAGCACCCGAAAGTGCCCGGCGAACGCTCTGCCGAACATATCGGACTGCTTTCGCGACACATCCTCGAGGAGATTCTCCGAAAGGAACGTCAGGAAAGCCCCGAACAGAGCGATCAGGAGGATGATGCGCGTTCTCCAGGCGTGGCGTGCGAGGTTCCTCAGGCAGAGTTGAAAGCGCTCTCTCATGCCGCTTCGACCTCGCCGTCGTGCAGTCGAATGACGCGCTTTGCCCGCCTCATGATGCCCGGATCGTGCGATGAGAAGATGAACGTGGTTCCCCGTTCAGCGTTGATCCGCTCCATGAGATCGAGCACTTCGTTTCCCGTGACCGAGTCGAGGTTGGCCGTCGGCTCATCGGCAAGGACGATACGAGGATGCGTGACGAGCGCCCGCGCGATGGCCACCCGCTGCCGCTGGCCCCCGGAGAGCTCATAAGGCTTGTGCCGGACGTGATCCTCGAGTCCAACGGCGCGCACCAGCTCCATGACCCGTTCCCGCTTCTCCTCGCGGGCAAGCTCGCTGTGGAGGATGAGGGGCAGGTGGATGTTCTCGAACACATCGAGAACCGGCAGCAGGTTGAAGGATTGGAAGATGAATCCGAGGGTCCTGCTGCGGTAGCGGGTTCTGGCCTGCTCCGACAAGGTCTGGATGTCCTGTCCCGCAATCCGAACGCTCCCGGCCGTGGGCGCGTCGATGAGGCCGATCATGTTGAGAAGCGTCGTCTTGCCGCTCCCGGAAGGTCCCGCGACACACGCGAAGGACCCGCTCTTGATCTCCAGGTCGATCGCTCTGAGCGCTCGAACCACTGTTTTTCCGAGATGATAGTCCTTGGACAAGCCCCTGATCGTTATACCGTTCATAGCGATGTCCTCTTCTTGCAGTATCTAACGCGGGACGGGCTGGAAATTGTCACCGTGTTGCTCCCTTGACGTCGAGTCCTTCGGGAGTATGCTCGTACTACGAACACCAGAGAGGACAACATGCTCACGCTCCCGTCCGGCCGTCAGTTGGGATATGCGGAATACGGCGTTGCCGGCGGGAATCCTGTCTTCTATTTCCACGGAAATACCGGCTCGAGACTGGACAGCTACCTTTTCGACGAAGTGAAACTCCGCAGACATGGACTGCGGCTGATTGCCATCGATCGTCCGGGATTCGGACTGTCGCCCTTCCTGCCCGGGCGATCACTCATGGATTGGCCGCGGGACGTCGCCCATGCCGCGGACCGCCTCGGCCTGGGCAGGTTTGCCGTCCTGGGATTCTCGGGGGGAACCCCTTACGCTCTGGTCTGCGCGAAAGCCATTGCGGATCGCCTGACCGCAGCGGTTCTCGTGAGCGCCGTGACGCCGCTGGATATCCCCGGCATCACCGCCGGAATGGCGCCTTTGGCGTACACCTATCTCAAGACAGCGCAGATAAGCAGCGGACTGGCCGCGGTGATGATGGCATTCATGCGTTTGGCGTTGCGGAACGAAAACAGAGTGCATGAGATAGCGTTCTCCGCCCCGGACAGAGTTCTGCAGGCCGAGCACAAGCAGTCCATAAATCGGTCGCTGAGAGAGTCGTGGAGAAACGGCGTGCATGGAGTAGCCTGGGACGCGGCTCTCGTCGTTCGCGACTGGGGATTTCCCCTTGATTCCATTCGCATGCCGGTTCATGTGTGGCAAGGGGAGGCTGACAGAAACACGCCGCTGGGAATGGCGAATTACCTCTGCAGACGCATCCCCCGCTGCGTCGCGCATCTTTCTCCCCACGAGGGGCATCTGTCGATCATGAAAAGCGCCTTTGACGATATTGCCCGGACTCTGGCGAGCACTGGACGACATTCTCAACCGCCGCGGCCGACGGAAAGACGCGCTCGAACGAGGCGGTAGGAGGGCGGAATGGGGACGTTGACGTATCTGATTATTGCACTGTGCGTCGTCTGGACCATTTCCGAGGTCTTCTATGCCCTTCGCAAGCATTCGAAGGGATCTTCTCATTCCACCGGCTGGCTCAATCCTCTCCTTATGTACGTTGCAGTCCCTTCTTCCGGCGCCCTGGCGGTGGTGTTGAAGGTGGCTCCCGCGACGGGCGCGCTCGGAAAAGTCATGATCCTCTCTCCCTCCATCGGCTACATCGGATGCGCGCTCATTGCCTTCGGTCTGGTGTTTCGTTGGGTAGCGGTTGCAACGCTCGGTGAGTTTTTCACCGTTGATGGCGCTTTCATGCCAGATCACAGGATCATCGACAAAGGCTTGTATGGAGTCGTTCGCCATCCTTCCTATCTCGGGGCTCTCCTGATGGACGTGGGATTCGGCCTGGCGCTGGAGAACTGGCTCAGCCTTGTCGTCATGCTTCTCTTTCCAGCGATGGCTCAACTCTATCGCATCTCGGTCGAGGAAAAGGCCCTGCTCGGTCACTTCGGCTCAGCCTACAGGGATTACATGAGACGAACAAAGAAGCTGATTCCCGGGATATTCTGAAAACGCAGCGGTTTCAGGCGAACCACTGCCGACCAGCCGTCATGCCCTCCAGTCGGGCCCTCGCCATCTCCCTGCGCGCATCGATTTCCATCTGGTAAGCAGCAGCCGCTATCTCCCGTAACGCAGGAGAGGAAGCCGCTGTCGCGGTGATCTGCAGCAGCAACTCAGCCTGACGAATGACCGCCTGGGGTGACAGCGGGGAGAGAAAGGGCCGTTGGCGGGCAACCGGGGCTGACGCCGCGGTTGCCGGATCCGGACCGGTCGGGGTCGGGGCCGTGCGCTCGACGGCAACTGCGGCTGAATGCTCGTCGGCGCTGGTCTGTCGTAGGGGAGCGACTCGCAGCGCCCCGACGCCTGAGACTCCCGTGATGCCTTCGAGAGGACTCATTGGATTCCCTCCCCACCCACCAAGTCTTCTCGACAAACATCATACACCCGGGAGCGTGGAAGACAAGCCCTTGATCACAGTGGAGCCAACGATCAGGTGGGAGCGTCGCCTTCCCGCAGAGACCACTCCTGGGTCTCGTTGTCCCGCCTGATGACAAACAGGCCGCCGTCCGTGGAGCGCACTTTGAAATAATCGGCAGGAGGGATAGTCGGATCCCTGTCGGCCTGGTACCAGCGATCGACGATCTCCTCGATGACAAACCGGCGGCCCTGCAGGACGAACGCCCGGGGAGTCTCGGCCGCCTTATAGCCTGCATAGGCCTCCACTTCGATGGAGACAAATCCGCGCACGCGCCCCTGGCCTCAGCCTATGCTTTGCACCGTGTCCGATTGCATTCCCCACCCGCCGTCAGCCGGTTTTCTCCTCCAGCAAAGTACGCACGTGATCCCTGTTGTTCCACAGGGCGCAGCCGGAGGAAGTTTCTGCAAACAGATCGTGATTCGCCCGCATCACAGTGAGGAATCGTGACCTGAGGCCTTCCTTGAGGGAAACCTGCCTCAGGTTCACGTCGGAATATGGCGCAAACGGGCAGGGTTCCAGATCGCCGGTCGCGCTGATGTGCACGAAACCTCTTCCTGACGCGAGGCAGCCCCCCTGCTCTTCCTCGTCCCAAGGTACCGCGATGAACACGGCCTTGTGCCTGCGCCTGAAGTCGGCGACGAGAGTTTTCATCTCGTCCCGTTGAGAATCAGTGATGACCCACTCCTCGGTTCCCTCCCGAATGGGCGTGTATTCGAGAAAAAGGAACAGCCGGCATCCCTCGTGGATCGCCGCCTCGATGAAGCCGGGGGCCGTTACCGTGCTGAAGTTGTCGCGCGTGATTGTAAGGGAAAGGCTGAAGAATACTCCAGCCGCCTTCAATGCCTCCATCTTCCTGCGCAGGCGTTCATGCACACCTGCGCCTCTTCTGCCATCGGTCTCCGACTCGTTTCCTTCGATGCTCAGCACCGGCACGGTGTTGGGCTGGCCTTTGAGACGAGCGATCAGCTCATTGTCCAGGAGGAGACCATTGGTGACCAGAAGGAATATGACCCGGCGGAAATCCCTGGTTACGTCCACGATCTCGTGCCGGATCAAGGGCTCGCCTCCGGCGATCACGAAGAAAGATACGCCGAGCTCATCCCCCTGGGCTACGATCCCGCGAAGCGCTTCCGCGGAAAGCTCCTCCGGTGCATCGCCTCGGATTGCCTGGGCGTAGCACCCCTTGCAGCGCAGGTTGCATCGATTCGTGATGCTGTAGATTGCAATCGGAGGGACGTGGAGGCCTTCCCGGGCTGCCCGCGCGCGCCGGCGTGCGGCCGCTCCCTGCCAGAGAAATGTGCGCCCGAAGAAGAGCGCCTGACGGGGATGCCTCAGGCTGACCCGTATAAACTCGGAGAAGAAGATGCGAAGACCCTGGTTGAGCCTCGAAGTCGCGGACATTTGGATTGCCATGGACGGACGTACTCCCTTCGGTGTCGGTTCGTTAAGCAAGATTGCGCGGGAAGCCCGAAGCATACCACGACAGAGGCCGCCCGCACAATCATTCAACACCTCAGCAAGGAGTTTGTGCTACGCCCGATCCGGCCCGGAGTTAGGTGCTTGCCGCTTCTGCATAGAGAGCCGCCGAAAGTATCGTTTCATCGGTTCCCAATAAAGGAGGTTCCAGTGCGTGTTAACGACTGAATGCAGCGAGCCGGTTTCACCCGTGTCGGGAATATGGACTTTGTATTCCGGCACATTGGCCTGCACAAGCTGGATCTCCGCGCCCGCCGGGTTCTTTTGAAAAGTCAATACGACCATGGAGTCCATATCGGTGACCTCGTTCGGGTCCAAGGCAAGGTTCCACGCCTGGTTCTTCCACGTTAAAACAATTACCTTTTTCGGAACAAGCTGAATAATCCTTGCAGTCAGGGAGTACCTTGTCACCCCATCGGGACCGGTGAATCCAAATGCCTGCAATTCATCGCCCTCTTCACCATGAGCCAGTTCTCCCTCGCCTGGTCTGTAATAGACTGCGGGCCGATTGTCAGCGGTCATGGCGGCGTGTTCTTTTGACGAAAGGTATGCACCGTAAAGCGCCTCCGGGTTGATTCCCATGAACTGCGCTGTCTGAGTGATCACCCTAACCCTCCTTCGAAGACACATGCGGGCATAGCACTATGCCTTCTTCCCGCCAGTGAACATGGCCTCGTAGGGACGACCATCGAATGCCGACTCGACATGCCAGATCTTGCCGTTCTTGATCTGATGCCACTCGGCAACCAGAACCGTGCCCTCGGCCGGAGCCTTCGTCTGCAACTCGAAGAAAACGGCGGCGTCACTCCCTTCGGCGATGATCTTCTTGACGTCCAAGCGCACCGTGACAGAGAGCAGCCCGGTCAGCGCCGCTATGTATGCGTCGGCGCTGCGGTAGGTCTCGAAGAGACCCTTGAACACCAAGTCATCGCTTAGATGTCCGCGCGCCTCCGCAAGATCTCTTCTGACGACCGCAGCATAGAAGCGATCGAGGATTTGGCCGGCACTCATCAGCGCTTCCCCGCGATCATTTCATAGTCCGTAAACACCACTGCTCCGCCAACCAGCTCGGGCGTGTACGCTGCCTCGAACTTCCGCACGACCTCCGACTTGCCGTGCCGGTCTTGCGCGACCGCGTCCTCGAAAATGAATAGATGCACGAACCGGGTGGGATCGTTTTTCTCTTGCCACGCCAGGTACATCTTCGTGCCGGGTTCTTTCTCTTGGACATAGCGCACGAACTCCTCGATTGCCTTCTTGACCTTTGCCACCCCTGTCGGCCTGACCTGATATGCACCGGTCTGGTAAATAGCCATTTCGCGACACCTCCGTCTTGCAGCTCGATGGCGCCTTCGCCGTCTTTTGTCGTTTCAGCCAACCCTAGATTGCCGCGCGGTCGTCGACCGGGACCCGTGAGGCGCTTCCATCCAGCAAGGGTCGGGCCCCGGATCGCCGCCCTCGGCCGCGATCTTCAACCGACCAAAGTGATGGGACCAGCCATAGTCATGCGTGGAGCGAACGTCCGCATCGGGGGGAAGGTTCCGATGCGTGAGACGAAGCAGTGTCCCCTCGCCCTGCGGGATGAGATCGATCTCTACGATCGTGGAGCCGGCCGGGACCTT
>DATKLB010000114.1:0-7477 GCA_035542615.1 Spirochaetia bacterium
CGTTCATCATCTTCTCCGTGTTGCCGTACATGGAACCGTACACGAGGGTGACACCCTTCTCACCGCCGCCCTGGGCGAGCTGCGCCCACTGACGGTACAGCTCGACGATCCGGCCAGGGTCTCTCCGCCAGACCAGGCCGTGAGACGGGGCAATCACCTCGATGGGAGCGCCGGAAAGTTTCTCGATGGCCCTGAGGGTAGGAGCGCTGAACTTCGCGACGATGTTCACGTAATAGCGGAGGGCTTCCCGTTCATAGAACACCAGGTCGGCGCACTGGTCGTCGAAGATCGCGCCCGGGAGGGCGCCGTACCCGCCGAACGCGTCGCAGGAGAAAAGAATGCGGTCCGTGACATCGTACGTGACCATGGTCTCGGGCCAGTGAACAAACGGGGCGTGGACGAACCTGAGTGTGCGCGCTCCGATGGAGAGCTCCTCCCCGTCACCGACGACGCGGACATTCTCCGTGATCCCGTAGAACGCCGCCAGCATCTCCCGCGCTTTCTCGGTGGCGATGATCGTGAGCCTGCGGGGAATGCGGACCAGGGCGCGCACGGCTCCCGTGTGGTCCGGCTCCATGTGATTCACGACGATGTAGTCGATCTCGGAAATGGGAACGAGGGAGTCGATGCGCTCGAAGTACTCGTCCGTCTTGAAGCCCTTGGCAAGATCGATGATGACCTTCTTCTCATCGCGGAGCAGATAGGAGTTGTAGGTGACCCCTTCATGGCTGACCGGCCAGATCCCCTCGAACAGGTCGGTTGTGCGGTCGTTGAGCCCGATCCAGTAGACATCGGGACGGATCTCGACTGACGGCATGTGTGAACCTCCTCTCGGTGCGCGAAATCGGTTCGGTCGGGCCCTGCTAGCGTGCCATCGCGATCCCCGAAGGGGCCTTGAACGGCTTGAACTTTATGAACTTGAACGGATGGATGTCCAGCAGGTTGGGAAACCAACCATCCACGTGGTCGAGGTTGATCAGGTGCACGGCCGACTGGTGATAGAGGGGAAGAATCGCGGCCTTGGTAAGCAGGATATCCTCCGCGTCGGCAAGACGCCGATAGCGCTTCGTCTTGTCCGCCATCCAGGTTGCCTCGTCCACCGCGGTGTCGTAATCCTTGTCCGAGAAACGGGCGTCGTTGAGATTGCTGTTGCTGGTCCACAGCTGCAGGAACGTGAGCGGGTCCGCATAGTCCCCGATCCACGTTGAAATCCCGAGGGTGTAGTCCCGGACCCGCGTCGTGGCAAAATAGGAATCAGGGTCTATCTGTCGGATCTCCACGGTGAGGCCGATGAGCGATTTCCAGGCGTCTGCCATCTTCTGGAGCATGCCGACCGCGGCGGATTCCTTTGCCACCTTGGCGACCAGGGTGGGGAGGCCTTTGCCGTCAGGGAAGCCGGCGTCGGCGAGGAGTTTCCTGCCCTCGTCCACCTTCTGGTCGGGGATGCCTTTGACTTCCGGGTAGCCGCTGATGGTGGGAATCAACTGAGCGGTGGGGAAGACGTAGTCGCTGGTGCGGATCTGGTCCCAGGGCACGAGCAGGGCAAGACCGCGGCGCACGCGCCAGTCGCTCCATGGCGCTTTGTCGCAGGCGAAGAAGAAGTACGTGGTGCCGAACATGGGAAACGCCTCCAGCCTGTCGGTGGCTTCGAGCCTGTCGGAGGCAATCAGGGTGGACCAGGTGATCTTCCCTGTGATGTACCCGTCGGTGGCCGCTCCGGCATCGTCCATGAACCTGATGCGGATGCGGTCAAGGCCAAGGTTCGCCGCGTCCCAATAGTGCGGGTTCTTATCCAGGAGAATCTCCTGGTCGGTCCGGTTGGTGATCGTGAACGGACCGTTTCCGACCACCGTCCGCGAATCATTCCAGTCCTTCTGCTTCAGCAAGGTCGGATCGATGGGGAGAAAGCTGATGTGGGAGACCATCTTCAGGAAGTGGGGCGCGGGCCTGTCGAGCTCCACTTCCAGCAGGTTGTCGGAGACAGCCCGTATCCCGACCTGGGATGGGTCCTTCAGCTTTCCTGTCCTGAAGTCCCTGGCTCCCTTGATGACGTCGAAGAGGAAAGAGTATTCGGCGCTCTGAGAAGGATCGATCATCCTCAACCAGGACGCGACGAAGTCCTGCGCGCGCACGGGATCGCCGTTGGAGTACTGCGCGTCGGGTCGGAGGGTAAAGCGATACGTCCGTCCGTCAGCGCTGACGTCCCAGCTCGAAGCAACCCCGGGCGTGGGCTCGAGGGTCTGCGGGTTGGGCACCACGAGGCCTTCGTAGATCGCGGTGAAGAACTGGGATTCCATCGAGGTGAACGTGTGAAGCGGATCCAGGTTTACCTTCTGCGGGCTGTAGGCGACCACCAGCTCGCGAAGCGGAGGTCCGGACTTGTCGGTCGCGGCCGAAAATGCGAGCGGCGCCGCCAGGAAAAGGAGAAAACCGAGTCTGATCCGCATGGAAAAAAGATAGTCTTTCCGATCAGAAAATTCTATAGGGAACAAGCTCCCGGACAACGATCTTCACCTTCACGACGGTCCGGTACATGCCCGAGCGCACGGCTGCCATGGGATCTTCCCATAGAACAACATCACCACGGATCTGCCGGGGAGCATCGAGATAACGCGTGCGCAGGTCCAGGCGGATCGCATCCCTGACGGCGTCCTGAAAGGACAGCATCTTCGCCTCCGGACCCTTCATTGCGCTCGCCTTGCCCTCGCCCTGCGAAAGATCTGCCGCGCTGCTTTCCCAGGATGCGCGCCGGGCGCTCTCTGCATCGTCCATGGAGTATGAAGTCCGAGCCCACAGCTTTTCATCAGCGGCCTCGGTCTCGACGACGCGAAGTCTCGGACTTCCCCAGGGAATCTGAGCCGTCGGGGTCAGGGTGAAGGTCTCAGCAACCTGCCTGGCCCGGTTGGCAGGAGTGTAGTCGAACGACCAGCCGTAGACCATGCCCGACAGGAGGACGCGCGCGTCTTCCAGCAGCGCACGCTCGGCTTTTGCAACGGGAATCGGGTACGGCGTACTCGCCGAAAGGGTATTCCCGTGCTCGTCGTTGTCGATGCGAACCAGCGGCTTCAGCTCCACCCAGGGCCGGACAATGAGCCGGTTGTCGATCTGCGCAGTTTGTGCACCGACGGGCAGCGACGCCCCGAGCAGGATCAGGCAGACAAGATTTGTGCGCATCCCTTGCTATGAGTATCGGGTCTTACCGCCTGCGGAAAAAGATCTTGATCGGGTTGATGCCGAAGCGCACGACCAGGTACAGGTACGCAAAGAAGATGCCCGCCAGGTGCGTGAGGTGGGCGACGCCGGATTGGAAGTTGGTGATCTGGAGGAAAACCTCGATCCCCGCGAACAGGAGCACTGCGACGGGAGCCCTCATGGGAAGGATCCCGAATATGAAGATCCGCGCGTCTGGAAAGAATGACGCAAAACCCAGGAGCAACCCGAAAATGGCGCCCGAAGCTCCGACCACCGGAACCATTCCCATCCCGGATGCCTCATTGATGAACACGGAGGCAATACCGGCCCCGATGCCCGTGAAAAAATAGAAGAGAAGAAACTCGGTGCTTCCCATCTGGCGCTCGAGCTGAATTCCGAAAAGAAACAAGGCCAGCATGTTGAAGAAAATATGGTACCACCCGCTGTGCACGAACATGTATGTGACGACCTGCCACCAGGCGCCACCGTGAAGAACAAAGTCCGGGATGAGCGCGAGGTACAAGACTCTGCCCTGCCTGTCGACGAGGGTGAACAGGAACACGATCACATTGATGATGATGAGGATGATCGTTGCGTTGTAAAAACTATATCGTATCGGACGACGTAAGAAGCTGGCCATGGGATGAAAAGTACGCCTCGCGCAGGGACGAGTCAATGTACGTCGATGCTGACGGCCGGCCCGGGCGCTTGTGCGGGCTCCCGCCCTCTGTTACCGTGCGTGGCGCGATGATAGGGAGACCCGATCATTACTGGAGAAAGTCCAAGCAGGAAGGGTATCCAGCCCGATCCGTGTTCAAGCTGCAGGAGATCCAGGAAAAGCACCGAATTCTGAGGCCCGGAAGCAACGTGCTGGACCTCGGAGCTTCGCCGGGGAGCTGGAGCCTGTTCATCCTCGACATGTTCGGCGGAAGCGGAAAGGTGACGGGAGTCGACCTGAAATCCCCCGACCGGCGACTGCTCGCCCGGAAGAACTTCCGCTTCATCCAGGGAGATTTCACGGCGCATGACGTGCTTCAACGGATCAACGAGTCCGCTCCGTATGACACCGTCGTCTCCGACGCGGCTCCGTCTACCACGGGCAACCGGACTCTCGACACGGCCCGTTCGCTCGAGATCGCGCACGCGGTCCTTGCCATATGCGACACGGCTCTCGCCCCCGGCGGAAGCTGCGTCCTGAAGATTTTCCAGGGAGGGCAGGAGAAAGAGATCCTGGACAGGATGCGAACGATGTTCCGACTTTGCCGCGCCTTCAAGCCGAAGGCCAGTCGGTCGGACTCCATGGAGACGTACTACATCGGTGTCGGGTTTGAGCGGCAGTGAGCTTCGGCGCTTGCGGCTCGAGGGCGGGCTAGAGGCAGGAAGTCTTTGCAGCGGTAAGTCGCGCAAGCTTCTCGAGGCTTACCTCGTAGCCGGTCCCCTGGCCGCGGACGACGGGGGCCTCGCCCCGCGGGCCAAAACCCATGCTCCGTGTCGTGATGTTCTCCGTCAGCAGAATGTCGTCGTAGGAGCCTTCGAGATACAGGGGTGAAGGAAGCAGCGCCGCCGCAACGCGCCCGAGCGCGGAAAGGATGCCTGTTTCCCCCACCATGCAGCCCAGTTGGTAAGCGAGACCGTTTTCCCGGGCCTCCTCGGCCAGGTCGAGGAGGCGCGTGAGGCCGCCGTTCTTGGACAGCCTGAGGTTCACGGCGGAGTAGGTTCCTGCCTCGGCGAGCTGCCGAATGTCTCCCGAGCAGAGGGCTCCCTCGTCCGCCATGACCAGGAATCCGCTGCCCCGCGCTTCCCGGACGGCGTCCGCGGCGCCCGGTGCGGAATCGTCGAAGGGCTGCTCGACGACGCGCACCCCGCGCTGGCGACACAGCCCGAAGAGCTTTGCCCCGTCCTTCACCGCCCACGATGAGTTTGCATCCACGCGAATATCAAAGGCCTCTCCGAGAATGCTCCGAGAGAGATCGAGAATGGAGGAATCGAAGTCGGGATCTCCGTTCAGCTTCACCTTGATGTCGGGGAGCCGGAGCTGGAGGCAGTATCGAAGGTATTTTTCCGCCTCTTTTCCGGACAGGATGGGCAGGACTCCGCCGTACGAAACAGTCTGGCACCGGGGAACTTTCCCGAGCAGGGAAAAGACATCCGCGCCCGCCAGCTTGCAGGCCAGGTCGAGAAGGGCCGTCTCCACGGCACAGAGAAAAGGGAGCTCGCGGCTTTCGGGTGAAGCCGCGGCCAGGTCGCGGCTCATCTCGTTCCACGAAAGAAATCTTCCTTCAAGGGGTGCCACGAACCGCGAGACCAGACGGACCGCCTCCCGTCGATAATCCTCCCCCGATCCGAGGGAGCCCGAAACGTAGTCCCTGACCACCGCTTCTCCATAGCCGTCCTTGTCCGCGGAATGGAGCCTGACGATGACGGAATCCGAGAACACCCGTTCCGCTTTTGCCCCGTGCGAAAAGCTCACGCGGAGAGGAATCTGAAGGAAATAGAGGTTGCAGGACTCCACTCTCATGACCGCTTGGTCCATACGAGGCGCATGCTACCGAGCTCACCGGACAAGCGCAAGCTGCGCGACCCCGGCACCGGGGCTGCCGAGGGGAGCCGTGAGGAGCCGTGGGCGTCGTTTGACAATCGGGCGGATTCGGTCTACCCTGATGCCCTCAGCAACTATCGACCTGCCGTTCGATGAATCCGGGGAGTGGAATGAAGAGGCTTCTTTTAATAAATCCCGTGGGAAGGCGAAGCGGCTTTCTTCTCAGCAGGTTCTCGACTGTTCAACCGCTCAGCCTGGCCTATGTGGCGGCTGTGACCCCGCCGGACTGGAATGTCAGGATCGCCGACGAGATCTTCGGAGAGGTCGGCCTGGAGCAGGTCGACCTGGTCGGCATAACGGCCTTCACGAGCAACATCAATCGAGCCTACGAAATTGCCCGCATGTATCGCGCGGCAGGCGTCACGGTTGTCCTTGGGGGCATTCACGCCTCGATGCTGCCACAGGAAGCTCTGAGCTTTGCGGACGCGGTGGTGGTTGGGGAAGCTGAAGGAGTATGGGGCAAAGTCATCGAGGATTTCGAAAACGCCAGATTGGGAGGTGTGTACGAGGGTCCTCGAATCAGTCTCGACAGCTCTCCGCCTCGGCCCCGGAGGGACCTGCTGAATCCCAGCTATCTCTTCCAATCAGTCCAGACCTCACGAGGTTGCCCGTTCAGTTGTGAGTTCTGCTCGGTCTCCAGATACCTGGGAACCGCGTACCGCCAGCGCGAACCGGACGATGTCCTGGATGAGCTGGCGAGAATCCAAAGCAGGTACATTCTCTTCCTGGATGACAATCTCGTCGGCCATTCCGCGGAAAGCAGAGACCGGGCAAAGCGCCTTTTCGAAGGAATGATCCGCAAGGGGTTGAAAAAAAGGTGGTGGATGCAGACCTCCATAAACTCGGCCGATGACGACGAACTGCTCGGCCTTGCGGCGCGATCGGGCTGCATGTTCGCTTTTATCGGCTTCGAGAGCATCAAGGAGGAAAGCCTCCGCGACATGAAAAAGGGAATCAACATAAGGATCGGAGTGGAAAACTACGAGAAAGTCATCGACGCATACCACCGGCATGGCATGGGAGTAACGGGCGCCTTCATCAGCGGAAACGACTTTGAATCCGCGCGCTATTACAAGGAGCTTGCCCGGTTCCTCGTTCACGCTGGCGTCGACGCCGTGCAGTTTGCGATTCTCACTCCCCTTCCGGGGACGGCTTTCATGGACAGGATGAAGAGGGAGGGACGCCTCCTCTATGAGAATTTCCCTGAAGATTGGGCGAAATACCGCCTCTCGCACGTAGTCCATGAGACACGCGGGGTCGACGCTGAAATGGTCTATCGAGGTGAAAACTACGTAAAGAATTACCTCTATTCTTTTCCGAGAAACCAATATCGCAAGGTGAAATCGCTGCTAGGGATACGTCGGTTAGTGAATTTCTACGCGGTTTCTCGACTCAACCGGGCCTACAAGAGGGCCTGGCAGGGATCGCACTACTACAAAAAGTACCCGGTCACGCTCTGATCCCGGGTAAGCGCGCCATGCGAAAGCATCCGCGCTAGTTAAGTAAAAAACGGACATAATTCGAGCCTGAGAGTTCCAGCCTCTCAATGGCTTTTGCGCGGATGATGAAAAAGTATTAGAATGTCAATAATCGTGAGAAAGCCGGCGGAAGTCTTTGTCCGTCGCACAGAGAAGGGCGAGAAGTGCCGGAAGAAGGCAACAACGTCAGCTGCCTGAACAGCAGGGC
>DATKLB010000115.1:0-13405 GCA_035542615.1 Spirochaetia bacterium
CAGGAGGGTCGGCTAGGGGCGGCGGCGCGAGGCGCCTTCAGCCGCCCGCAGCCGGGAGCGCGCCGGCCGCGACCGGGCGGCGTTCTCGAGGATCGACCCGGGCTGGAAAGCCTTCCAGCGTTCAGGCGCCGAGCCGCTGCAGGTCTCCCGCACGACCGAACACGATCTCATCCGCGGTCTCGATTGTCCCGATCTTGGAGAGGCACATCTCCTTCTCATCGTCCACGATCAGGATCGTAAAGACCATCTATTTCTTCCCCGAGGTGAGCCGGACGTTGATGATGACCGCCAGAGCGATCACCAGGCCCACGAACGCGTCCTGCACGTAGGCGTCGGTCCCCAGGAGCACGAGCCCCGTTCGCACCTCCGCGATAATGAACGTCCCCAGAAATGTGCCAACGATGCTCCCCACGCCCCCCGACATGGCCGTGCCTCCGATCACGGACGCCGCGATGGCCTCGAGCTCTATGCCCGTTCCTTGCGTCGGCGTGACGGTCTTGAGGAACGAGAGCGAGATCAGGGCCGCCAGGCCCGAGGCAAGCGAGGTGATCAGGAACGCCACGCGCTTGATCCTTGCCGTCGTGATCCCCGCGAGGTCGGCGGCTTCCCGGTTGTCCCCTGTGGCGTAGACCTTTACCCCGTAGGTAGTGAGATGGAGCACCACGTACATCGCAATTCCCCAGCCGGCAAACCACAGCACGGGAACCGGAAGCATCCCGCCCAGCTCGGCCCTTCCGAACAGGTCCATGAAGAACGACAACGGGAAGGAGATCGGCTGGCCCTGCGAGATCACCATGGCGATCCCCCGAAACACCATCATGGTGGACAGTGTGGCGATGAAGGAATTGATCCTGGTGGTGGCGATCAGGAGGCCGTTCAGGAACCCGAGAAAAAGCGCGGCCGCCATCCCTGCCAGCGCAGCGAGCCAGATGTTCAGCCCAAGCGCTGAGACCAGGGAGCCTGCCACCACGCCGGTGACCGCATAAATGGCGCCAACTGAAAGGTCGAACTCGCCCGAGACGATGAGGATGGTCATCGCCATCGCGATGATGCCCAGCTCTGCGGTCTGTCGCAGCACGTTGAAGATGTTGTACGGGGTGAGGAAGGTGGGCGTAACGATGGAGAAGAAAGCGAGGATGGCCAGGGCCGCCACGAGAACCCCTATGTCCCGCAGCCCGAAGAGCCGTCGAATGGCGCTGGCACGCGTGCGCGCGCGGATCCCGATCTCCATATGCTGTCGTCCCCTTCCTATGTCGTCGCTGCCAGGATGAGAGCGTCCTTGGTGGCCTCCCCGGCTTCGAATACCCGCGACATCCTCCCCCGGTTCATGACGATGATCCGATCGCACAGGAGCACCAACTCCTCCAGCTCCGAAGAGGAAATGATGAACGTGTACCCTTCCGATGAAAGGGAAAGGATCAGGTCCATGATCTCCTTCTTCGAGCCGACGTCCACGCCCCGGGTGGGCTCGTTCATGATGAAAAGGCCGGGCTTGAGCGCAAGCCATCGTGAAATGAGAACTTTCTGCTGGTTTCCCCCCGAGAGGCTGCGGATGGGAGCATCGACCCCTGCCATCCGAATTGAGAGGCGCTCCCGCATGGTGTTGGCGACTTTTCGGAGCATGCTCTTATTCACGAAAGGACCTCTGGAAAGCCCGTCGATCCCGGCAATGCAGAGGTTTGTCTTCACGTCCATGTCGTCGAAGACTCCCAGGAACTTCCTGTCCTCGGGAACATAGCCGATCCCCGCAGCCACCGCCCGGGCCGGGGAGTCGATTGCCACGCGCTTGCCGTCCAGGAGGATCTCCCCTTCGGTGGCGGGCGGCGCGCCGAAAAGCGCGCGCGCAATGCCGCTCCTTCCCGAGCCCTGAAGCCCGGCCACGCCGAGGATCTCACCCCGGCGGAGACTGAAGGAAACGCCGCTGAACTCCCCAGCCAGCCCCAGGCCGCGCGCCACGATGTGCGGCGTTCCTTCCCTGCGCGCGCCACGGCGCGCCGCCTCGTTGAGCGTGCGCCCGGCAATCAGCTCCGACAGGCGCCCGCGGTCGAACTCCGCCTTGGACAGGAAGCCGACGTTGCGTCCATCCCGCAGGACGGTGATCGAATCCGACAGCTCCATCAGCTCTTCCAGCATGTGGCTGATGAAGATAAAAGTGATCCCCTGGTCGCGCAGACGCCTGATGATGGAAAAGAGCCGCTCCACCTCCGGTGGGGTCAACGCCGTTGTGGGTTCATCCAGGATGATGAGGCGTGCGTCCCGGGACAGAACGCGCACCAGGAGGGCCAGCTGCTTCTCCGCTGCGGTACAGCTCCTGATGAGCTGCCGTGGGTCGATCTGCTCGCCCAGGAGGTTTCTGTACAGCTCCACGCAGCGCGCGTTCATCGCCTTCCAGTCGGGCCGGATTCCCCGCCGGGGCAGGGAAGGTCCCAGGAAGACATTCGCAGCGATGGACAGGTTGGGGCAGATGGGGATCTCCTGGTGGAAGACGCTGATCCCTGCCTTCTCAGCCTCGGCCGGGTCCCGGGGCCTGTGAGTCCCGCCGTTGAGCACGATCTCACCTGAGTCCGGCTCGTGCACGCCGCAGAGGATCTTGATGAGCGTGGACTTGCCGGCGCCGTTCTCGCCGGCAAGCCCGAAGACAGTCCCTCTCTGCACGGAGAGAGACACCGAGTCGAGAGCCCGGGTGGAGCCGAAGCTCTTGGAGAGATTCGAGACAGAAAGGTAAGCGAGCTCCATCAGGCCAAGCTCGACGTCCTCTAGCGATATCCCTTGGCAGCCAGCGCCCTGACGGCAGCCACCGTGTCCGCGGTCACGGGAGCGATTCCCGTGTTGATGTCGCAGGGAGTGATGTTGTACATCTTGTTGAGCCACAGCTCCATCACGCCCTGGAAGCCCTGGAGGTAGGGCTGCTGGTCGATGGTGAACTGCATGTTGCCTTTCTGGATGGCATCAAGCTCCTCGGTCACCAGATCGAATCCGCCGCCGAACACCTTGCCCTTCAAGCCCTGGCGCTCGATGATATGCCCGATGGCGATCCCCGTGACATCCTCAACGCCGAACATGCCGTTGATGTTCGGGTCAGCCTGGAGCGCTGCCGCGATGAGGCTTTCCGCTCTCACGAGATCGGTCCCGGTCCCGACCACCCTCGTCTTGAACCCGCCGTGGTCCTTGAGTACGTCCTGGACACCCTTGATGCGCGCTTCAAGGTTCTCCGCGCCCGGCGTGTGAATTGTCAGAAGGACGTCGCCGCCGTCCGGCAGCAGCTTGAGGATCTGCTGGCCCATGGATCGGCCCGCATCGTAGTTGCCCTGGCCGATGTACGCCAGGCGCCCGGACTTCGGCGCATCCGCGTTGATCGCGATGACGGGTATTCCTTTGGACAGCGCCTCCTGCACCACGTCGTTGAATGCCGTGGGATCAGGCAGAGTGCAGGCAATCCCGTCAACCCTCTGCGCAATGGCCGATTTCATGAACTCGACCTGCCTCTGGATGTCGAATCCAGCCGGACCTGTGTACGTCACGTCCGCTCCCAGAAGTTTGCCGGCATCCTCTGCCCCCTTGCGAACGGGCACGAAGAAGGGAACGGCCGTCGCATGAGTAATGACGACGAACTTGAATCTCTTCATCGCCTGGGCGATCGCCGTCGACGCAGGCAGGGACGCCAGGACGAGCACCCCGATCATGATCATTACGCGCATTCGTGTGCGGTTCATACCGGCACCTCCTTAGGGAGATACGTTACCAACGACGTTGGCATTCCCATGATATCACGGCCCGGCGAAAAAAGTTTGACAGACCGGCAGGCGCCCGACATACTCAGCGGCATGAGCGAAGTGTTTCCGCTATTCGGGAGGGACTTCATCTTCGGCGCTGCCAGCGCGGCATACCAGATCGAAGGCGCGTGGAACCTGGACGGCAAGGGTCCGTCCATCTGGGATGCTTTCGCTCACCGGGGCGGAAAAATCAAGACGGGAGAGACTGCTGACACCGCGTGCGACCATTACCATCGCTTTGCCGCGGACATCGCCATCATGAAGCAACTCGGGTTGGACGCGTACCGGGGATCCATCGCCTGGACGCGGATCATTCCCGATGGCACTGGCGATGTGAACCAACCGGGCATCGATTTCTATTCGCGGCTGACCGATGCGCTGCTGGAAGCGGGAATCGCACCCTGGTACACGCTCTTTCACTGGGACCTTCCCTCGGCCCTGCAGAAGAGGCTCGGGGGTTTTCGAAACCGCGACATCGCTGAGATCTTTGGCGACTACGTGGACGTCGTGGTTCGCGCGCTCGGAGACAGGGTCCGGAACTGGATCACGATCAATGAACCGTTCGAGTTCGCCTTCTTCGGCCACGTGCTCGGCAGCTGGGCGCCCGGCATCAAGAATCCCCTGGCCTATTTCCCGGTCATGCACAACATTCTCCGAGCTCACGGAGCGGCGGTCCGCAGGATCCGGGCTCTGAGCCCCGGTTCGTCGGTGGGCATTACGCTCAGCCTGACCCCCGTTGTTCCAGCCTCGGATACCGAAAAAGACCGGCGCGCCACGGAAGTGGCCGACGCTTTTCTGAACCACATAGACTTGTCTCCCATCCTCAAAGGATGCTACCCGCGGATCCTGGAGGAGCATGCTCGGATCCTTCTCCCGGAGGTCCTCCCCGGTGACATGGAGTGCATCTCCCAGCCGCTGGACTTCATAGGGATCAATTACTACACCCGAGAGCGCGCCAATCATGCCTGGTACATCCCCTTTCTCCACGCATGGGTTTCGGGAAAGGATGCTGCTCCTGGCGAGTTCGAACGGGCTGGGGTCCAGTACACGGCCATGGGATGGGAAGTCTACCCCGAAGGTCTCTACACGCTTGCCATGATGTTGAAACATGAGTACGGAAACCCTCCGGTCGTCATCACGGAGAACGGGGCCGCATTCGAGGATCTCCTTTCGGGAAACGAGGTCCATGACCCCAAGCGCACGAGCTATCTCAGAAGCTACCTGGAAGCTCTCTCCCGGGCGATCGACGACGGTGCGGATGTACGCGGGTACTTCGTCTGGAGCCTGCTGGACAATTTCGAGTGGGCCGAGGGCACCCGGCCCCGATTCGGCATCGTATACGTTGACTACCCGAGCCAGCGGAGGATCATCAAGGATTCGGGACACTGGTATGCTCGGCTCATCAAGGTCTCGAAGGGGCCGGGCTGAGGGCACTCACCTCTTCGGCACGGCGATGGGCTGGGAAATATCGTCCTTCGGCCGCTCACCGTCGAAGAGAATGGGCGGCCGCAGGTACTCCCGGTACTCGGGGCCTTCGCGGTACCACCGCGAAGAGGGATCGCGTATCATCTCTTCCCACTGCGGGTCCGTCAGCTCCGCCATTCGGGAGGAATAGCTGTCCGCCCACGCTATGACAGCGGGATCCATTACGATCGCATCCGCGTTTTCGTGCCCGGCGGGGATGACATGTTCACGAACGAGCCTTCGCAGCACATCGGGGTTGTCGATGATCATGCACGGTCGAAGGAGATTCCCTGTCTCGTTGAAGGGGAACTCCCGGCGGATCGCCTTGAAGAAAGGCGAATTGGCCACCTCGAGGAGCGTCTTGCCCCGGATGTTGTCCGAGCTGAAGTGACAGAACACGCAGGGTTCCACGTTGCCGTTGTTCAGAATGTGAAGGTAGGTCCGTCCCCCGGCCAGGCAGCCGCCGACCGCCGGGCCGTCGTTCCAGAAGTCCCCCAGGAAGATCGGGTAGGTGCCCCTCAGCCGGGAGACACGCCTTCCCATTTCGACCCTCTGCTCTGGAGTCGGGCTGAGCTCGATGACGGGGTCAGAACCGACGGGAAGAAACAGGAAATACCACCCGAAGAGTGCTCCTTTTTCCATGTAGAAACGGACGAACTCATCGCTCGTGATCGTGTCCAGGTTGTCACGCGTGGCGGTGGCGCTGAATCCGAACGGGACCCCTTCCTGCCGCAGCAGCTCCATTGCCCTGAGCACTTTCGCGAAAACGCCGACCCCCCGTCTCTTTTCAGTCTCCTGCTCGAAGCCCTCGACGCTGATGCCGGGCGCCACGTTTCCGAGTCGGGCAAGCGCCCTGGCCAGGGCCTCGTCGAAAAGCGTGCCATTGGTATACGTCAGGAAGTACATGTCGTCGTGCTTTCGGAACAAATGAAGGAGCTGGTCCGCAAGCAGGTACGGCTCCCCTCCCGAAATGACGACGAAATAGATCCCCAGCTCGCGCGCCTCATCGAGAATGCGATCCATCTCCTCGTAGCTGAGGACCTCGTCCTTGGGATAGATGCCGGAGTAGCAGCCGCGGCACTTGAGGGTGCAGCGCATCGTCGGGCTCATGACGAAAAAACCGGGAACCCAGTTCCCGTCGGTGCTGTGCGCACGCCGGATGGAGTAACCGACGGTGAACTCGTTGAAGATGAGGTTGGCGGCAATCTTCCGGCGGCCCTGCAGCGAGAGCTGGCCCCCGATGCGCATGAACAGCTTCGACATGGCGTCCCCGTTGGAAACAGAGACGTCCAGAAGGTCGAAGAATCGGCGCGCTGCGACTGTTGTCGGCACCCGTCGAGCCACCGCGATGAGCCTCCTCAGGTCGGCAGGCCTCCCGGTAAGGCTTCGGGCAATCGCGCGGGAAACCGCCCACCTGAGGAATCGGTTCTTCCCAGAAAGACCAGCAGTGCTCGTTTTGTTCATTGACATCCCCCCTGATCGGATGCCGTGCCTGGTGACCTTGCATTCTAATACGTTGCTACGGGGAGTCAAGCGCCTTCTTGTCTGTAGGGAAACCACGATGAAGCGGGCCCCCGAGGCACGGCCCCAGGGGCATAAAAAAAGCGGGAAGGGCGAAAGGAGGTGAAACGTCCGATCCCGCTTGTGGAAACTCAAATTATTCAATGAAAACGCCCGAAGGATCGAAAAGTTACACGTGTTGGACACTTGTGACAGCTAGAGAGGCTGAGGTAGAATACGCACGATAGTCGAGGTGGATTCGTGGTAAGGAAGATCGCCCTGCCGATCGTGGCTGTCCTGTCACTGGCCTCACGGGTCTCAGCGGAAGACTTCTTCGATCTGGTCTCGAAAAGCACTCCCGAGCTGGTGCAGAACGCCATCAGCGGAGGAGCGAAGGTCGGCGACAGGGACAAGTATGGCCGAACCCCTTTGATGTTCGCCGCCCGCTACAACGCGAACGCCGCTGTCCTCATGGTGCTGCTGGAGGCCGGCGCCCAGGTCAATGAGAGGGACAAGGGCAACAGGACTCCCCTGATGTTCGCCTCCGCCGGCAACCAGAACCCGGACGTCGTTGCCGAGCTGATCAAGGTCGGGGCAGGGGTGGAGGACCGCGACGAGGACGGCATGACTCCCCTGATGAACGCGGCCTCAGGGAATGACAATCAAGAGGTGATCCAGCTCCTTGTGAAGGCGGGGGCAAAGACGGACGACAGGGATGGTCACGGTCGCACGCCCCTCATGTTTGCCGCGCGCGACAACCCGAACAAGGAAATCCTGGACGCCCTCCTGAAAGCAGGCGCGCGGTTCGACGACAGGGACAGAAACGGCGTCACTCCGCTCATGTTCGCGGCGATCAGCAACGCGAACCCGGACGTCACCACAGCGCTGCTGGCTGCCGGGGGACGGGTGGACGCCAAGGATGCAAACGGGATCACCCCGCTCATGTACGCCGCCTACCACAACGACAACCCAATGGTTATCACGACGCTCCTCAAGGCCGGTGCACGCATCGACGACCGGGACAAGTACAGCCGCACACCTCTGATGTTCGCCTCCGGCTTCAACCCTGATCTCGACATCCTCAAGATCCTCCTGAAGATGGGCGCCAGCGTCGAGGACAAGGACCGGGAAAACCACACGCCGCTGATGTGGGCCGCGTACAACAACTCCAATACGAAGGTGGTGACGACGCTGCTGCAGGCGGGGACCAACGTGGAGGACAAGGATACCAACGGCTATACCCCCCTCATGTGGGCGGCGTACAACAACGGGAATCCTGAGATACTGAAAACGCTCCTCGATGCCGGAGCCAGCATCGAAGACCGCGCGCGAAATGGATTCACTCCCCTCATGTTCGCCGCCAAGAACTCCAAGCCGGCTGGAGTCAAGACTCTCCTTGCAGCGGGCGCGAGAACAGACGACAGGGACTCGAACGGCGGGACGCCCCTGATGTCTGCCGCTCACGACAGCCCCAACCCCGAGGTGATCACGGCGCTGCTGGACGCGGGAGCTGACGTCGAGGCCAAGGACAATAACGGTGGCACGCCGCTGATGTCAGCGGCTTACAACAATTCCAATCCCGACATCCTCAAGACCCTGCTCGCGGCAGGGGCGGACATCAATGCGCAGGACAACGATGGGATGACTGCCCTCATGTGGGCGGCAAAGCACAACCAGAACCCCGAGACGATCTCTCTGCTTCTCAAGTCAGGCGCGAATGGAAGGCTCCTGAGCAACGAGGGGAAGACCGCCTTCCAATACGCGGAAGACAACGACAAGATCCGCGACACCCGGCAATACTGGGATTTGAACAAAGCCAGGTTCTGAGACCGCCGGCCCGCCTGGAACACCGTGATCCGCAAAACCGTGACTGAGCGCTACTACACTTTCCTGACGGGCCAGGCGGCGGACAGTATCCCCGATGTCGAGTTCGGCTACTGGCCCCAGACGGTCCGACGGTGGCTCTCGGAGGGGCTCCCGCGCAGCCTGGAGGAATGGTGGTACAGCGAGCGCGAGCGGATCAGTGAAACTGATGCGCCGGAGGTCCTGAACAAAAAGCTCGAGAGCTTTTTCGGATTCGATTCGGCAGGAGAAGAGCTCCTTCTTCGCACACATTTCAACCCGGGTTTCCCGCGGGAGGTGATCGGGAAGGACGGGGACAAGACGCTCATGAGGGATGCTGACGGCGTCGTCTCGGAGAGGTACCTCAGCGGCGTGACGGAGAGCTCGATTCCGCGTTTCATCAGCTTCCCCGTGCGGTCCCGAGACGACTGGAAGTGCATGAAGAAAAGATACCAGGCTGACGATCCGACGCGGAGCTTCCCCGAGGCTGAGATGCATCGGATCAGGTCCGCGGCAGCCGCCGGGCGAATGATCTCGGTCGGGATGCAGGGATTCTACGGACAGCTTCGCAACTGGATGGGCTTCGAGAACCTCTCGCTGTGCCTGTACGACGACCCGGCGCTGGTCGTAGACATGGCGATGTCATGGGCAGAGCTGTGTGCGTCCCAGATCCACAAGCTCCCCGCAGAGATTCCCATCGACTGCGTCGGCTGGTGGGAAGACATGGCGTCGAAGAATGGGCCATTCGTGAGCCCGGAGCAGTTTCGACGGTTCTTTCTGCCCGCCTACAAGCGTGTCATGGAGGAGGCGAGAGCGCGGGGCTGCGCGCTTTCCCTCGTCGACTGTGATGGCAACCCCGAGGCTCTGATACCGCTCTGGCTGGAAGCAGGGGTGAACATCATGTTTCCCCTCGAAGTGACGGAAGGAGTGGACCACCGCGCCTGGCGGCGCAAGTTTGGCAGGAACCTCCTTTTGCGAGGAGGAATCAGCAAGGAAGCAGTCGCCGCTGGAGGGGTTTCTTTGGATCGAGAGATCGAACGGATCAGGCCCATGATCGATGATGGCGGCTACGTGCCGCACCTGGACCACCTTGCGCCGCCCAACATCAGCTACCAGGACTACCTGGCGTACTTGAAGATGAAGCGGCGGGCCATCGGCAGGCAGCCTTAGCCCGGCGAGGTCCGCCACGATGCGGTTTGTGCTATACTGAGACGTCGTGGTCCCTTTCCTCCGCAGGTTCAACATCGCCTTCATTCTCCTTGTCTGCGTGCCTGGCCTCCTGGTTTCTGTGATCCTTTCGCGCCTGTACATCTCCGCACTTTTTTCGATTGTCGCGGGGCAGACCGAGGCTGTCGCAGACCAGATCGTGCTGAACATGAGAAACGAGGTGGATGGGGCATCCATCCTCACCTCCGCGCTTTTCCAGGACGCGGAGCTTCGCTCACTGGCAGATAGCTATTCCCGGGCCAGGAGCTCCGGGGAAAGGCTCCTTGCGTCCAAAAGGCTGGATGACAAGCTGGCGGGCTTCTTCAATTATTCCAACCGCCTCGGCGCGGTGAACATCTCCATGAAGAACGGCCAGGTCTACTACTACCAGAATTATTTCAACATTCGCCCGTACGAAGGAATCGATCCGTCGGTGTACGCGGAGGCGCGAAAGGAAGCGGGAAGGGTGTACATCCTGGACCGGCTCACCAGTCCCACGGGAAATACGGGTGAGAAGTTCATGCTCTCCGTGGCCGTCTGCACAACGCCGCAGGACTACGATACGGAGATCGATGCCATTCTCTTCAGGCTCCGCATCCCGTACTTCGACGAACTGCGCTCGCGATCGCAGTCAGGCGCCGCGGGGGCCATTATCATCTACGGCAGGGATGGACGCGTCCTCCTCACCAGCCTGCCAGAAGCGGCCGGCCTGAGCTCGCCCAAGGCCTTCGGACGGACGGATTCCGAATCGCCGTCGTTCCGGCAGGTGCGGTTCGGGGGACGGGCCTGGCTGGCAAGCTCCCTCGGGATGGAATCCACCGGGTGGACGGTGGTTGTCCTTGTGGACCTGGCTGCCATCATGGGGCGGATCACCTCCTACCAGTGGTACCTCTATCCTGCGCTGGCCCTGCTCGTGGTCCTGTTTGTCCTCTACGCGCGATTCATCACGATCGAACGGGAGGAACGCGAGCGGGCGCGCATGAAAGCGGAGCTCGCCGCGCTGCGCTTTCAGATCGATCCCCACTTCGTTTCCAATACGTTGAACTCCATCCGGCTCATGGCGCGCGCGGCCAAGGTTGACGCGATTGCGGAGATGACCCAGTCCCTCATGCGCGTCCTGGCGGACAGCTATTCCACCTCCGGCCCCATGACGACCCTGGAGCACGAGATTGCCAACCTTTCCAGCTACGTGGGGATCATGAAAGTGCGCTTCGGAGAGACTTTCGACGTGGCGTGGTGCATCGGTGAGGAAACCAGGCAACTCCTGGTGTTGAAGATGATCCTTCAGCCGATCATGGAAAACGCCATCCTCCACGGCATCTCACCGGCCGGGAGACGGGGGTCCGTGTCCGTTTGCTCCCGCATCGAGGATGTCCCGGACCTCGCCGTGCCTCGCATGCCGGAGCCGGGACTCACCGCCGCCGCGGGGCGGCGCCTGGTGATAGAGGCTCGTGATGACGGCGTCGGGATGGACCAGGAGCTGGCCAGGGTCGTCCTTTCCACGGAGAACGGAGGCTTCGCAAGCGATGGAGGCCTGCACCGAATCGGCCTTGCCAACGTTCACCAGAGGATCCGCCTGAACTTCGGCGAGCGTTTCGGGCTGGCCGTGCAGAGTGTTCCCGGCGAATACACGCTGGTCAGATTTCTTCTGCCCGTCTTGCGGCGTGAGGCCAGCGGGGATGCATAGCGTCCTGATCGTCGATGATGAGCCCTTTGTCCGCCTTTCCCTGGCCAGCATGCGCGTCTGGGAGGAAGACGGATTCGACCTTTCCCACCAGGCATCGAACGGGAAGGAAGCGCTGGACGTCCTGTCCGCTCACCCCGAGATCGACATCGTCCTCCTTGACATATCCATGCCCGTCATGGACGGCATCGAGTTCCTCAGGCGGCAGGACGGCGGCGCGCAAGCCGTGATCGTTCTCTCGGCATACGATGATTTCCACCTTGTCAGGACTGCTTTCACCCTGGGGGCCGTCGACTATGTCCGCAAGGAAGAAATGGAGGGAGATTCGCTCCTGGCTGCCCTGAACAAGGCGGCCGCAGGAATCGAAAAGACCCGAGACTCCGGCTCATCACTCATCGAGCGCAGGCAGGTGGAATTCCTCAGGGCGCAGATGCTCCGGGATCTTCTTGCGGAGCCGATTGCCGGAGACTCAGCCGCGGCCCTTGCAAGCCTTGGTGTGACCCTGACTTCGCCATTCTTCCTGTGCGCATTCTGGATAGGTGACTTCTTGGAAGTTTCGGCGCGCTACCGCGATGAGGGCCTGGAACGTTTTTCCTCGCTGGCCGAGGGCTCCCTCCGGCAAGTGCTCGCCAAGCGGGGGACTGGCCACGTGGTTGTCATCCGGCCGGACCATGCCGTCGTCTTCTTTCTTGGAACCGAAGAGAGGGCGGGCACCTACTGCTCCGACGCAAAGGAGTACCTGGAGCGTTACCTTTCAATCCGGGTCTCTTTCTGCCGAAGCCCGGCGTGCGAGAGGCCGGACCAGGTGCGCGCTGCCTACCAGGCAATCGTATCGCACCGCGGCGTGGAGTCCCGCATAGTCGTCCTGGCCAAGCGCTTCATCAGGGGAAGTTTTGCAGATTCCGGGCTGTCCCTGGCCGCCGTGGCAGCACATGCCAGCGTGTCCAAGAACCACCTGAGCTGGGAGTTTGCCCGGGAGACGGGACAAACCCTGACCGAGTACATCGCGCGGGTGCGAGTTGGCGAGGCAAAGAGGCTCTTCTCCACGACCCGCCTCAAGGTCTATGAGGTGGCAGAGCGCGTCGGATACCAGAACGTTGAACATTTCAGCCGCGTCTTCAAGAAAGTGGCCGGAATGAGCCCCAGTGCGTGGACGGGGGATGGTTCCCCTCCCTGATGAATGGTATTTCGGAAAATAGGTCAGACTTCCGGAACCGGCATCATTCCCGAGTTGCCAGAGGCGTGGGATACTGATCCATCCCATACAAGGAGGCTACGAATGAAAAGAACTTTGGTTGTGCTCCTGGCGCTCTGCGTCGCTGCGGGGCTCTGGGCGCAGAATGTCACCCTGAAAATGGCTGATCCTCACCCGGATCGGACCAACGGGTGGGGAGCCGTGATCGAACAGATCAACGCGGAGTTCAAGGCCGCCAACCCGGGGGTGGACATTGTCACGGAAAGTTATCAGGACCAGGCCTTGCAGCAGAAGATCAAGATCTATGCAACTGCGAAGCAACTCCCTGACGTCATCAAGTACTGGAGCTTCTCCACGCGGCTGAAGCCCCTTGTGGAAGGCGGTTTTGTAACAGAGCTCAACAAGGCGGACTTCGCGCAGTACGGTTACGTGCCCGGGTCACTGGAAAGCAACATGTACGACGGCAAGCTGTATGGCATCCCCGTGTCCGGCGATTTTTGGGTGATTTACTATAATAAGCAACTCTTCAAGGACGCCGGAGCCTCCGTCCCGAAGACCGTGGAAGAGCTCGAGGCACTGGCGCCGAAGTTCAAGGCCAAAGGGATCGTTCCCATGGTCACGGACGGCAAGGACGCATGGCCGCTGTCCATAACATATGACGTCCTGTGCGAAAGGGTGAACGGAGATTTCTCCCGCCAGCAGGCGGCCCTTGACCGCAAGATCAAGTTCACAGACCCTGAC
>DATKLB010000116.1:0-9751 GCA_035542615.1 Spirochaetia bacterium
GGAGAAGGAGCTTCGGCTCCGCGGCCAGGGCACGGGCAAGCTCGACCATCCGCTGCCTGCCGAAAGGAAGATCCTTCGCCTGCGTGTCCGCCAGGCCGACAATGCCCAGAGAATCGAGAATCTCCATGCATGCGCGACGCATCCTGTCGTCCCGTCGGCCGTTGAAGAGCCTTCCCGCCAGGTCCGTGAGAAAACTCCCGCGAGACTTCCTGTGCCGGCCGACCATGACATTTTCCAGCACCGTCATCCCGGAAAAAAGCCGGGTCGCCTGGAAAGTGCGCGCGACTCCGAGGCCGGCGATGCGGTGCGCAGGCAGGCCCTCGATCGGTCTCCCTTCGAACGCGATGCTGCCGGAGGTCGGGGAAAGGCTCCCGGCAACCAGGTTGAACAGTGTGGTCTTTCCCGCGCCGTTCGGTCCGATGATCGCCTGGACCACGCCGGCCCTGCAGGAGAAATCCACGTCGTTGATGACATGAAGCCCGCCAAACCAGTGGTGCAGGCCGGTGACGGAAAGAAGAGCTTCGCTCATCGCCCGAGCACCCGTTTCCTGATCAGGGTGAAGACGCCGCTGGGAGCGAAGAGCATGATGCCGACCAGAAGCGCGCCAAAGACGGCGTCGTCGTACAACCCGAAAGCGCCCCGCAGCGAGAGGAATGTCAGCACGGCGGAGACCCCGAGCGTTCCCCAGAGGTTTGCCATGCCTCCCGCGGCAACGAGGGCAACGTATCGCACCGACTTCATGATTCCCGCTTCTCCGGGGCCGATGCCGCCGTTGAAGTGCGCAATGCACGCGCCGGCCAGTCCCGCATAGACGGCGCTGAGAACAAAGACAGCGAGCTTGTGCCGGGCCACGTCGATCCCCGAGGCGGCTGCTGCGTCCTCGTCTCCGCGGATCGCACGAAGCGCCCGGCCGCTGCGCGAGCGCACGAGATTCATCGCCGCGACCAGCCCGACGAAGACGACGGCCCACGCGAGGTAGAAGTTCTGCACCCGGAGCGCCCGCCGGCCGCTGATGGCCAGGCCGGCCACCAGGTGATACGCGGGGATGTCGGAGATGCCGTCCGCCTGGCCGAGCAGAGGAGTGCCAAGGATGATCCGGGAGACGATAAAGCCGAAGGCCAGGGTCGCCATGGCCAGGTAATGACCTTTCAGCCTGAGAACCGGAATCCCGACGAGAAAAGCGATGAGGGCGGCGGCCGCAACGCCGGCCGGCACGGAGAGCCAGGAGGGCATGCCGGCGGTGGCGATGACAGCCGCGGTGTAGCCTCCGATGGAAAAAAATCCCGCGTGACCCATCGAGACCTGGCCGGCGTAGCCCATGAGCAGGCACAGGCCAAGGGCAACCATGGTGTACCAGGCGGACATCGTGAGCTGGGTCAGATAGAAATCTGCTTTCAGCGCCGAGAGGGCAACCGGCACGCAGGCACCAAGAGCAGCAAAAGCAAGGAGGGGAATATTTCTAGCGGCCGACCGGGACATCACAGCGGCCCGGTCTTCCTGCCGATTGCGGCGAATAAACCCTGCGGCCGCACGAGGAGGATGGCCAGCATGATGGTGAGGGCGACAACATCCTTGAAGGCGAGAGGAAGCACGCTGATGCTGGCGGATTCGAGCACTCCCACCAGGATGCCGGCTGCCACCGCGCCGCCCACGCTTCCCAGGCCGCCCAGGACGGCGCAGGTGAATCCTTTCACGGCCAGGGACGTGCCCATGTCGTACTGGGTCTGGGTCATTGGAGAGACGACGCAGCCGGCAAGCGCCCCCATGGCCGCGGCGAGGAAGAAGGAGAGGGTGACGAGCCACGGCAGGCGGATCCCGCACAGCCGCGCCGCGGTCGCGTTGGAGGCGCACGCGCGCATGGCCTTGCCGGTGAGCGTGTATCGAAAGAACAGGGTGAGGGACGCAACCATCAGAGCGCACGCTCCGAGGACCCAGAGTAGCTGCGGGGATATGCGCGCTCCCAGCACCGCGAGAGACGAGGTCTCATCCCCGGTCCAGTACACGAGTGCATGGACCTTCTCGTCCCAGACATGGAGCGCCGCCTCGCGGATGAGGATGGAAAGTCCGATCGTGATGATGATCATCCTCAGGATGTCGGGCCTCCGCAGCCAGGAGAGAAAGACGAGCTGCACGCCGACGCCGCACAGGCCCGTGGCGACCACGGCAAGAGCGATCGCTTGGGGAAGGGGAAGGAAGCCGTGAAGGGAAATCGCGATCATCCCACCCAGCATGAGGAACTCGCCCTGGGCAAAGTTGATGATGCCCGTGGCATTGTAGATGATGGTGAAGCCGATGCCGACGATGGCATAGATGCTTCCGGTGGTGACTCCCGAAAGCAGGTATTGGAGGATCTGGGCTGCGCCCATGCAGGCAGCGTCAGCAGCTATTTGCCGAGCAGCGCGAACTGGCCGTTTCTGACCGTGAGCATCTCGAAAGCATCCATGGTGAGGCCGTTGTGGTCGGTCGGGGAGAAATTGAAGATTCCCGCGGTTCCCACCAGCCCCCGGGTCTGCTCAATGGCGTCCCGCACGGCGCCGGGCTCGATGCTCCCTGCCCGCGTGATTGCGTCGGAGAGGATGAGGAAGGCGTCGTAAGCATGGCCGCCAAAAGTACTCACTTCGTCCTTGAACTTTTCCTCGTATTCCTTCTTGTACCCCTCCAAGACGCGTTTCTGCGGGTGATCAGCAGGAAGCTTGTCAGCAACGAGGAGCCTCCCGCAGGGGAAGATGATCCCCTCGGCCGCCTTGCCGGCCGCCTCCACGTACCTGATGTTCCCGAAACCGTGGCTCTGGAAAAGCGGCACGTCGAACCCCGTCTGTTTCATGTTCTTGGGGATGATTGACTGCGCCGGTTCCACGGACCAGTTGACCAGCGCCTGAACGCCCTGGCCCTTCACCTTGGTGAGCACGCCGGTGAAGTCGCTTGCGGAAGCATCGTAGACCTCGGAGCTGGCGATGGTAATGCCATACTCCGGCGCGAGCTTTTCCAGCTGCGCCTTGCCGCCCTGGCCGAAACCGGTATTGCTGGCAACCACGCCGACGCGGGAGATGCCCATCCGCTTCATCGTGGAGTAGATCATCCGCGCGGCGAAGCTGTCCATCTGCGGAACCTTGAAGACCCATTTTGCCACCGGGTTGACGATCGCCTCCGCGGCAGCGCAGGAGATCATGATCGTTTCGTTTTCTTCGACGTATCCTTTCAGCTTCATGCTTTCCCCGCTGGTCGTGGGGCCGATGATGGCAAGGACACGCTCCTCTTCAACGAGCTGTTTCGCGAATGAGACTGCTTTTTCGGCGCTGCCCTGCGAGTCCTTGATGATCAGCTCCACCTTTCTTCCGGCGATGCCGCCTGTCCGGTTTGCATCATCCACCAGCATCTGGAGCGTGCGGGATTCGGGCAGGCCGAGGTTGGCCGCTGGCCCTGTGACGGCCAGGACGGCGCCGATTCTGACCGCGGCCGTGTCAGCCGCCCATGCGGCAGCGCTGCCGAGAACGGCGAGAACGAACCCAACCAGGAAGATGGTTCTTCCGCGCATCGAGGTCTCCTTTTCCGGGGCTGGAAATGAATATTTTCTCATAGTCTGCATGGATTTCCACAGCCGGTCAAGGGTGAACAGTCAACGGTATCAGACGATAAAGCGCCGTCGATGTGCGCGCCGGGCGGCTGCCTAGAGCGTCGTCAGGGCTTCCGCGGTCAGGGTACCGATGCCGTTTTCGACGAGCACCCGAGCGGCGCGCTCGCGATCGTCGATCCGGCAGATCATGATGGCGTTGTCTTTTGCCTTCTCGACATACGCGTACATGTACTCCACGTTCAGGCCGGCAGCGTCGAGCACGGCAAGGACCCGCTCCAGGCCGCCCGGCCTGTCCTCGATTTCCACTGCAAGCACCTCTGTCTCCTGCGCAACAATGCCGCTTTCCTTCAGGGCTGCCAGGCATGCATCGGGATCATTGACGATGATCCTCAATACGCCGAAATCCGCGGTGTCGGCCAGGGAAAGGGCTCGGATATTGATCTTCCGCGCGGCAAGAAGCCGCGTTACCTCGGCAAGTCTTCCCTTTGTGTTCTGGAGAAAGATGGAAATCTGCCTCACGCTCATCGCTTCCCTCCCGCGCTACTCGAGACGCCTGTCGATGATCCGCTTCGCCTTGCCTTCGCTGCGGGCAATGCTCTTGGGCTCCACCAGTTTCACGCGCGTGTGGATGTTCAGGCCGGCGTACAGGTCGGCCTCGATCTTTCTCTCCATTTTCTCCAGGCCCTTGATTTCGTCCGAGAACAGCTTCTCGTTCATCTCGACCTGGACCTCCAGCTCGTCGAGCTGGTCGCGGCGCTCCACGACCAACTGGTAGTGAGGCTCGACTCCGTCAACACTCAGGATGACTTCCTCGATCTGCGAGGGGAAGACGTTCACGCCTCGGATGATCAGCATGTCGTCCGTACGGCCGAGCACCCGGTGCATCCGCACCGTTGTTCTCCCGCAGGGACAGGGGGAATGGTCGAGATACGTGATGTCCCGGGTGCGGTAGCGCAGGAGGGGTGTTCCCTCTTTCGTCAAGGTCGTGATCACCAGCTCTCCCTTCTCGCCGTCGGGGAGGATCCTCTCGGTGAGAGGATCGATGACCTCGGGGTAGAAATGGTCCTCCGAGATGTGGAGTCCGTCCTGGTGCTCGCACTCCGTGGCTACCCCGGGACCGATGATTTCCGTCAAGCCGTAGATGTCGATGGCCAGGGCGCCGAGCTTGCTTTCGATCTCGGTCCGCATGCTCTCGCTCCAGGGCTCGGCGCCGAAGAATCCGGCCTTCAGCCCGACGCCGCGAAGATCGAGCCCCTCCTCTCGCGCCGCTTCGGCGAGGAACAGGGAGTAGGACGGAGTGCAGGTGAGCACGGTTGATGCGAAGTCGCGCAGGACGGCAAGCTGACGCTTTGTGTTTCCGCCCGAGATGGGAATCACGGTAGCTCCGATCCTCCGCGCGCCATAGTGCACGCCGAGGCCGCCGGTGAAGAGGCCATAGCCATACGCGTTCTGCACGATGTCGTGCCGCGTGGTCCCTCCCGCCGACAAGGTGCGCGCCATGACCTCGGACCAGACTTCGATGTCGCAGCGGGTATACGCGTCGACGACGGGCTTGCCCGTCGTGCCCGAGGAAGTGTGGATCTCGACGATCTCAGGGAGAGCAACCGCCAGCAGACCATAGGGGTAGACGTCGCGCATCTCATCCTTCGTCGTGAAGGGAAGCTTCGCGATGTCGCCGATTTCCTGCACGTCCCCTGGTTTCACGCCCTTCTCTTCCATTTTTCTCCGATAGAATGGCACGCGGCGGAAGAGCACATCCACGAGCCTGCCAAGCCTCTCCCCCTGCAGCCCGTTCAAGCCGGGGCGGTCGAGTGTTTCACAATCGGGGTTCCATATCATCGAGCGGCTTCCTCCCGTGGCTTGCGACAAGCCTTATCGGAGATTCAATAATGCACGGATCCAGTGGAGTATCTCGGGCCTCGCCGCCTCCATGAGGAGGCTCGCGACGAGGCCGGCGAGAAACGTGGCAATGGGAATCGTGATGCTCATGGCGATGTTCAGCTTCGTAAGCCTGACGCTTTCCCTGCCGTATGTGCGAATCTCTTCCTCGACGTCGAAGGAATGGATCTTCTCACGATACCCTGTGATCTGGTTCTGAAGATCCCGGATCCGGTGGCCGATGAAGCTGCTGTAGTCCTCCAGCTCTTTCTTGACGAGCTGCATGACGGCGTTCGGATCCTGCAGCAGGGGATTGCCCATCTCGCGGGTGGTCGGCTGGGTGAATCTTCGTACCCACCTGCCGTCTTCGGCCTTCTTCTTGATCTCCGCAATATTGAGGGCACCCACCTGCGAGAACCACTTCAGGAATGAGCTCGTCGACCCGGAATCCCCCGCGACAAAGTTCTGCCGGGCCGCGAGGTCGAGCATCTCCTTGATCCGTGTCCGCAGTCTGCGCTCTCTGATCAGGACCGCGTAAGCGGCCCTCAGCTGGTTTTCAACCTCGGTCTTCCTTTTCCTTGCCCAATCCACGGTGAGTCACCCCCCTCTGCGGAGCGTCATAGGGCCATTCTACAGCCGGTAGATCTCGGAATCGGCGATCAGGCGGACAGAGGTGCCGGCAAGAGACCTCTCTGCCTCAGGAAACTTCTCGACCTCGAACACGATTGCCGCCCTCTTTCCCTCGTCGATGACGAAGCCGTAGCAGTCCTCGACGTTCACGCTCCTGGCGGCAAGGGTGACCAGCAGCTCGTGCATCGATCCAGGCCTGTCTTCGATCAGCGCGACAAGGATGCGCCTCTTGACGACAGTGAACCTGTTTTCCCGCAGGGCGGCAAGGCCGGCATCGGGATCGTTCACGAGGACCCGGACCACGCCGAACTCCCCCGTGCTCGCCATTGAGACCGCGCGGATGTTCAAGCCTTTCTCGGTCAGCACCCGGGTTATCTTCTCCAGTTTGCCCGGTTCGTTCACGACGAAAATCGAGAGGTGAAACGCCACGTCTAGCACTCCCGCCGCGGCTGCTTCCGAAGGTCGACGACGCGCACCGCCTTGCCTTCCGCTGCCGGCAGGCTGCCGGCCTCCAGGAGCTTCACGACCGGAGTGACCCCCGTTTCCTCCTTGAGCGCCGCGCACACCTTTCCCTGCAGGCCCTCCACCTGGCCCAGGGTGCCTGCAAACGTCTCGGGGGCAAGCTCGACCCTGACGTGGAGCTTGTCCATGTAGTTGTCCTCGTGGATTTCGATCTGGTAGTTCGCGCCGATTCCCGAGATGCGCATGAGGGTCTGCTCGATCTGCATGGGAAAGATGTTCACGCCGTTGATGATCATCATGTCGTCGCTTCGCCCCTGGATGCGGTCGATGCGCCGGTGCGTGCGTCCGCAGGGACACGGTCCCGACAGAAAACGGGTCAGGTCCCGGGTCCGGAAGCGCAGGAGCGGCGTGCCGGCTCTGCCGATGGAGCTCAGGACGAGCTCTCCGCACTCTCCTTCCGGAAGGTTCGCCCCGGTCTCGGGGTCCACGATTTCAGCGAGGAACTGGTCCTCCCAGATGTGCATGCCCGATTGCTCCGTGCATTCGAATGCGACTCCCGGTCCGCACATTTCCGACAGGCCGTAGGAATTGTAGGCCTTGATCCCCCAGGTTTCCTCGATTCTACGCCGCGTCTCCTCGGTGTGAGGTTCTGCTCCGACGTAGGCCATGCGCAGCTTGAAGTCCTTCCGGGGGTCCAGCCCGAGCTCCCGGACATGGGTGGCCAGGCGAAGCGCATAGCTGGGAAGGACGTGGATGACGGTTGTCCCGAACTCACGCATGAACCAGATCTGGCGCCGACTGTTGCCGGGCCCGATGGGAATCGTCATCGCGCCCAGCTTCTCCGCTCCGTAGTGGAAGCCCAGCCCGCCGGTGAAAAGGCCGTAGCCCATCATGTTCTGGAAAACGTCGGTGCTCCGCATGCCAGTCATGTACATGCACCGGGCGACGAGGTCCTGCCAGGTCTCGATGTCCTCCCTGGTGTGGTAGATCACCGTCGGGTTTCCCGTGGTCCCGGACGAGGAGTGGAGACGCACAATGTTTTCCAAGGGCACAGCGAGGAACCCGTACGGGAACGCGTTTCTCAGGTCGGCCTTGGTCGTAAAAGGAAGCTGAGACACCTCGCGGAGAGAGGACAGGCGACGGAAGCCATTGCGGCCCAGACTGTCGCGGTAGAACGGGGCCTGCATCGCCTTTTCCAGAGTGCTGTTCAGACGCTGCAGCTGGAGCCTCTCGAGAGACTCCCTTTGCGGCGTCTCTGACTCCTTGTTCCAGTACATGGTTCAAAAATCCCGTTCTTTATTCCATATCAACGATTTCCCCCTGAAAAAGAGCGAAACCTGGGGTTTTTGGAGATTTTGCAGGAGAGAGTATGACACAAAAGGGGGCACCTATCAAGGCAGAATGCTGCATGCGGTATGAGCGTCTCGGGTGGCGAAGCTGCGCTTTCTCTAAAGACTTCTGAAAGAAAATCTCTTCGAAAGGGTTCGATGCACGGGACAGCTTTCGGCGATTTCAAGCAGCTTGTTCCGTTGCTCGTCATCAAGTTGTCCTGAAAGCTCTATCGAGTAGTTGAAGACAGCTTCCGACGGGGAGTTTCTATCCAGAGTTACTGTCGTGCATACTTCGCCCGGTTCGATGCCTTTGCTTGCCGCGTACATCCGAATGTGCATGTTCATACACGTTGCCAGGGCGGCTTCGAGAAGCTCGTGGGGACGAAACCCCAGGTCGCCTCCGCCCTTGTCAGGAGTCGTATCGGCGTAGGTTGTCTGTTTGCCGTTTGAAAAGCGCGTCAGATACGGGTTTGCCTCGCTTGAAGCTATGACCATCAGATCAACTCCTTCCGCCCCTCATGAGTGGATCCACAAGGTTCCGGGCGGAGCGGGGGCTTGGACGTTTTCCACCGCAAGGGTATGATGCCGGCAAACGTTGTCAAGAGAAGAGCACGGTGCTGAAGAGCCGGCGATGACACGGTTTTGGAGGGTCCGATTATGATAACAGGCGCCCACTCCATCATCTACAGCAAGCATCCCAAGAAGGATCGCGCATTTTTTCGTGACGCCCTGAAGTTTCCAAGCGTTGACGTGGGTGATGGTTGGCTGATCTTTGGACTTCCACCTTCAGAAGTTGCCATTCATCCCGCGAGAAAAAACAATCTTCATGAGTTCTATCTCGTGTGCGACGACATCAAGAAACTGGTCAGCCAGATGAAGAAAATGAATGTGAAGTGCGATAAGGTTCAAGAAGAATCCTGGGGCTTCCTGACCAGAGTGAAATTGCCGGGAGGAGGCAAACTCGGCGTATTTCAGCCGCTCCGTGCAAGGCCAGAGGCGGCACGAACTGCGAAATCAATAAGGAAACCGCCTGAGAGGAAGGGTGCGAGAACAAAGACACGCCCTGAAAAATAGTTCACCGTTGGTCCCCCGTTCAGGGAACACCCACCGCTCTCATGTCAACAACCTGTGGGTCTTCGTCGGTTAAAGTCCTGTACAGGATCTTGCGTGTGTCTTGCCCCAGGTAGTTTTCCGATGCCGCAATCATTACTGGAAATACAAGCCTCAGATCATTGCTGCTTCCGGTGCTTGATATTTCCATTCTCCATGATTCGAGAACGTGTCGCTCCTCTTTGTACTTTACAAGGTCAACGGCAGAAAGTGAAATGTAACGGCAGCTTCCTTGATTCTGCTGATCTCCACCAACACCAGAGATGCCCCATGTTCCATACGCAATGATGTTGTCAGGAGCAGTCAGGGAAGAAGACTCTGTCGTGTCGGAGCCTGGCAGCCAGAATGTGTACCTATGCGGTCCGGGGTTACCAATCCCGTAGTATAAGAAGATTGCTTCAGATGCATCATCAATCGATTTGGCCTTCTGATGCCCCGCTTTGCTGAGAGCATAGTCAACGTATTTCGCATATTCTGCAAACTCAAGGTCGTTCACGCCAACACTGCTATCTGACGGTAAAAGGAAATACGTATGACCTGGCCCACCCGAGTCCGACCTCGCAAGGCCGCTGATTTCCACATCGTAGTGCGATCCTAGGGTCGCACAGCCGGACAAGATCATGAGAGCTATCAAAACGGTGAGTCGAAATAGCGCCTTCAGTGCAATCACCTCATTGGTATCATAAGGTATCATAATTGTCAGCCAGGCAAGGCCAACCTGTCAAGGCAGAGAATGCTGAGAACCGGCGCTGGCCTTTCGCTTTCC
>DATKLB010000117.1:0-19343 GCA_035542615.1 Spirochaetia bacterium
ATACTCGAGGACTCCTTTTCAAGCGGAGGATATCAGGAACAGGGCGTGCGTGGATAGAAAAATCCGACGGCTGGCGGCCCCGTTGTCAGGCGCTCTCCCCTCGACTGTTCTGAAGAAAAGTCAGCGCGAGTCCAGTGGCGAGGAGAGCGACCCCGATGACGACAGTCACAAATCCCGGGTCGCTGACAGCCCGCAGCCCGGTGACCATCTTTTGCGTTATACTCACCAGCGTGTATGGCCCGAGGGTCTCCGCCACGGCGAGCTCTCGCATCGAGACGAGGGTATTGCCCTTGTACTGCTGGAACAACGCCCTCTGGCGGCTTCCGTCACCAACCACGTCCGCGAGGTACCAGAACGAGTCGCCGTCCTGGAAACCCTGGCCGATGCGGGCAGTTGCCTCGGCTCCGGTGCTGTCGCGAAACACGAAGCTCGACTGGTTATCCCAGGTGCTCTGATACACCGAAACCCCTTTCAGCCGGAGCGGATGATTCACTCGGATCGGAAAGGCAGCCGTTTCCAGGATTCCGTCGCGCAGCACATCGACGGTGGATATCCACGCTTTCGGCGATCCGTTTTCATACTTGAGATACTCGAAAGACAGCAGCTTGATCGAATAGTGCGGGGTCACCGCCGCTTCCTGTCCCTGGCCCAGGGAAAAATCCGTCTCGTGACGACCAAGGGCAGTGACGAGCCCTCCGGCAACGAGCACCAGCAGTGCGATGTGCACGATGTCTGGTCCGAACCTCTTCTGCGCCTTCATGCGCGTGCGTCGTATGAGGCGGTCCGCCGCGCAGACACCGAGGTTCAACGAGAACAGCACGACGGGAATGATGAACAGGACGGAGGAAAAGTACCGGTTGAAATCCAGAGTTGTAATGAGAGCGTAGAGCGCGGGGGAGTACTTCGCCTGGTAGAAAGCGTTCTCCCTGCCCTGCGGCACCAGGGTGGAAAGCAGTGACAGCGCTGTGATCAGCAGAATCACCACGATCGCCAGCCGCACTGACTTGAAAAAGCGATACACAGCGTTCACTCGCCTCTTCCTCCCTCGCCGCCGGCACTATAGCGCAGAGCAACCCCGTTTGCCGGGAGCACGATCACGAACTCCGATCCGCCTCGCGGCCGGCGTTCCGAACCTCTCGAAAATGCGCGGCAGGTCGTGTGCGTCAATGCCGACTCGGGTCTCGCCGTCGCGGCCCTGGCTCCCCGGCGATGCGAAGCGGGGGGCAACCCCCCTGTTTCGAAACTGCGATTCGTGGTTGCGGACGATTCCCCGTATGAGCGCGCCGATGTCGGTTGCGACTCCGCTCAGACCGCCCCGGCGAATTATGGCCGGTATCACGCCTGGTCAATACGATGTACATTGGCCTTGACAGAAATCGGAATGAGGGTTGAAAATACCCGAGTATTCCAGTCAGATTTTGGCGAAAAGGATGTCACCTTATGCAACCACCATGGACCAAGAGCGTGGACTATGCAATGAAGCCGATTTTTGTCTGCTGGGAGACGACAAAATCCTGCCTTCTCTCCTGCAGGCACTGCCGGGCAACAGCGATACGGAGCAGCCTTCCGGGCGAGCTCGATCACGAGTCCGGGATTCGGCTCATCGACCAGCTCCTGGAGTTCGGCGAGCCGTATCCCGCGTTGTTGTTGACTGGCGGGGACCCGCTCATGCGCCGGGATGCCTTTGACCTGATGAGGCACGCAAAGCAGCGGGGAGTCTACACAGCGGTGGCGGCAAGCGTGACGCCCCTGCTCACGAGAGAGAAGATCGAGCTCATGAGAGATCTCGGAGTGGAGATCATGTCGGTGAGCCTTGACGGCGCATCGGCGCAGATCCACGACAAGATTCGAGACATCCCGGGGACCTTCCGCTCGACCCTCGAGGCAATCGAGACTGCCGCTTCCTGCGGCATGCGGCTCCAGGTGAATACGACCGTGATGAAGAGCAACCTCCGCGACCTCGCCGACATTTTCAACCTGGCGCGGGAACGTGGAGCTGTCGCGTGGGAAGTGTTCTTCCTGATACGGACGGGGCGTGGATCATCCCTGGAGAACCCCGAGCCGGGGGAATGCGAGGAGGTCGCGCATTTCCTTTTCGACGCGACGCAGTACGGCATTCCCGTGCGGACCTCCGAGGGTCCGCATTTCCGGCGCGTTTTCATCCAGCGGCAGAAGGGCGCGGAGCCTCCCAGGGGGGAGCTCTCCGTGCACCTCTCCGCGAGGTTGCGGGAGCTCGCCGGAGAACCGAAGAGCCCTCCGTCCCTGAGACTCAACGCCACCGGTGACGGGAAGGGGATCCTCTTCATCAGCCACGATGGTGAGGTCTATCCGAGCGGCTTCCTGCCCATTTCCCTGGGCAATGTGAAGAACGGCAACTTGAAATCGATCTACACGACCCACCCCCTTCTGGTCGGGATGAGGGATCCGGCGAACCTCAAGGGGCGCTGCGGCGCGTGTGAGCACAAGGTCGTCTGCAGCGGTTCGAGGTCCCGGGCGTATGCCGAGTTTCAGGATCCCTACCAGGAAGATCCGGCCTGCCCGTATGTGCCCAGTGGGCAGAAATCGCAATCGCTTGCCTCCGTCGTCTAGATCGGCGAACGAATGCGCAAGTCGAGCATCGACGTCGAGGTGACATCGTGATGGAGAAGAGTCAGCAATCTGCCCGGCCGGCGGAGGCGACTGGATTACCGAAGCCGCGGAGTCTCCCCGTCAATCTGCTTCTCGACGGCAAGAAAGCTCTCGTCGTGGGCGGAGGCAGGGGAGCGCTGGACAAAGTTCGGCTGCTCCTGGACGCCGGCGCGAGCGTAGCGGTCGCGAGTGTCGCGGTCAGCGAAGATTTCGACACGCTGCCCGAGGGAAGCGCTGTCAGCTACCTGCGGCGCGAGTTCAGCGAATCCGATCTCGATGGGATGTTCCTGGTCTTTGCCGCCTCGGAGGATCGAGCACTCAATCGCCGGGTCGTCGAGTGCAGTCGCTCGCGCGGCGTACTCTGCTGTTCGACGGACGGCAACTGGGCGACCGGAGACTTCGCGCTTCCGGTGATACTCCAGAAAGAGGATCTGACGGTCGCCATCTCCACCGGCGGCCGCGCGAGCAAGCTGGCGCGCACGATCAGGGAGAACCTGTCCCGCGACATCGAGCACGCTGACTCCGCATCGACTCTCGTCATTGGCACCAGCCACCAGTACCTTCCGATCGACAGGAGAGAACCGTACCACCTCGTCGGCCAGCGCCTGGAGAGGACGGGAATGATGTTGACGCAGCTCGTCGGCATCCAGGAGTTCATGCTGTTGAATACGTGCAACCGCGTCGAGCTCCACGCCGTGGTCTCGGACAAGGCAGACATGACAGGGCTTCTCTCTCGCGTGCTGGGATTCGATCATCTTGGTGCGGAGGAATACTACGTGAAACGCCAGTATGACGCGTTCACGCACGCTGCCATGCTGAGCGCCGGCCTTTTCTCGCAATCGCCGGGCGAATACCATATCGTTTCCCAGGTGAAAGAGTCGCTCGGGCACGCGGTGCGCTCCGGCTGGGCGCGCGGCATCATGCAGGAGTGGGTCTCCACGGCTCTTCACGTATCAAAGGAGATACGAAACAGCGCTGGACTGCTGCTGAAAGATCTGGAGATCGAGGATCTGTGCATCAGCTACGTGAAATCGAAGCGCCCCGGCCTGGAGAGCGAGCGGGTGCTCGTCCTGGGATCCGGCATGGTCGGGTCCACGGTCGTCGAAAGGCTCGTGCGGATGGGTATCGGCTGTCATTGGTGCTATCACATTACGCGCCCGCAGCTGCCCGCATCCTGGGCCGGGAAAGTCGAGCTGTGCACGTTTGACGATCTTCGGGCAAGTCTTTCTCAATCGGATGTCATCATCTGCGCCACTGACAGTCCCCACCTGGTACTGACCAGGGAGCACGCCGCCGTTCTCGACGGAGGCAGGAGCGTGATGATCGTGGACCTCACGATGCCACGGAACGTCGATCCAGCCCTGGACGGCTCCGCACCGAACCTGGCGGTGGCAGACCTCGAAGACCTGAAGGAATGGCAAGGGGAGACGGTCGACATGGAAAGAGTCTTCGCACTGAGCCGCCAGATCGTCGACGATCATAGAAACCTGTACGAGAAACTGGCCGGGGGGGCGCTGCCCGTCCGGTAGCAGGCGGAGTCAGGTCCTCGGTGTGAAAACTGATACACGCCCACCCCTCGTCGTGCTTTTCGGGCCGACGGCAGCAGGAAAATCGGAGATCCTCGCTTCCGTTTTCGATGATCGCTTCGAGGTCATCAGCGCTGATTCCATGCAGGTCTACCGGCACCTCGACATCGGCACCGCGAAGCCTGGCGCACTCCTGAGGGACAAGATTCCTCACCATCTCATCGACGTTGCGGATCCCTCACACCAGTTCAACGCGGGTGAGTTCGTGAAATCCGCCGAGGCCCTCGCCGCGGCCATCCTGGCGCGGGGCAGGAGCCCGGTGATCTGCGGCGGTACGGCATTCTACGTAACGAGCTTCCTGTACGGCCTGCCGGAGTCTCCCGTCGCGGATCTTTCCGTCCGCGCCCGTCTCCGGGAGGCGGCCCGGACTGACGGCAGAGAAGCCCTCGCGCGGATGCTGCGGGAGAAGGATCCGCAGGCCGCGGAGCGTATTCATGCGGGCGACACGTACAGGATCACACGGGCGCTCGAGGTGCTCGAAGCCACCGGTGAATCGATTTTCTCCTTTCGCTGGCCGCGCACGCTCCGGCAGGACTTCCGGTTCCTTCTCCTCGGCCTGCGTCGCGGCAGGGAGGAGCTGTACCGGCGCATCGATGCGCGCGTCGACGGGATGTTTTCGGCGGGACTTCTCGAGGAGGTCAAGAGACTCCTGGCAATGGGCTACCGTCCCGGTGACCCCGGCTTGCGGGGCATCGGCTACCGGGAAGTCCTTGCGACGCGGCTCGGCTGCGAGACGCTCGGCGGCGCGCGCGAGCTGATCAAGAGAAACACCCGAAGGTATGCGAAAAGGCAGATCACGTTTTTTCGATCTGTCGAAGGCGTACGGTGGTTCGATCCCTCAGATGTGCCGCTGATGCGCGCTTCCATCGATGAGTTTCTCTCCCGGTGATGACTTGACCTCGGCTGCACAAATCTCCATAGTGTTCCGACAATGTAGACAGTCGCGCCCCTGGCACGCGAGTACGCGTCCCGCGCGAACGCGGTGCGGAGGGCGAGTCGAAAGGAGTAGGCCCCGTGCCCTGCGGTAGGAAAAGGAAGCGACACAAGATTGCCACCCACAAGAGGAAAAAGAAGCTCCGGGCCAACCGGCATAAGAAGAAGCTGCGCTAGAACGCGGGGATAGCCCCGAAAGCGCGGTACGGAGGAGCGTCTCTGTGAAAGGCATGCGCATTTCGATCCTGCTCCTGCTCGCCGTTTCGCTCGGCGCGGGAGCGGAAAGCCTGTGGTCGCCCGGCTTCAAGGGCTACCTTTCGGGAAGCCGTGGGCCGGCACTCGGCGAGGTCCTCGTCATTCAGGTCGACGCCTCATCCTCGCTTTCGTTCACTTCGTCCAGCACCGACGCGAAGAACCTCACCCTTGAGTTTTCGGGCGGGGATTCGGGAAATCTCTTTTCGTTTCTACCACAATTGCGAACCTCAGGAGCGCGAAGCGCAGCGGGCCGGGATGTTCTCAGCCTCAAGACGGAAATCCCCGTGGTGGTGACCGCGCTGAATCCGGACGGGACAGTAGCCGTGCAGGGCAGCAGGGCCGTTTCAGTCGAGGGGAAGCAGGAGTCGGTAACGGTGAGCGGCATGGTGGCCCCGGCACTCGTCGATCAAAGAGGATCGATACCCTTTTCCCGGCTCGCCAACTCGCGCCTGGTCTACAGAACGTTCCTGACCTCCAGCCAGGACGTGCTTTCTCCGGCAGACATTCAGCAGGTCCTTGCACCGGCTCCGACTGCCGCGCCTCAGGCGGCTTCTGCCGCGGCGCCTGGAGCGCCGGCCGCCCCTGCGCTCACGCTCTCCGATGCCAGGAAGCGGCAACTCCTCCTCCTGTATCTCAACCGACTCATCGACGTCGTCTTCCCCCAGTAGGAGGATCACGAGCTCTTCGTTTCCCTCGGCAAGCCGCTCGACCTTGACCCGTGCGGAAGCGCGCTGTTAGAATCCCGTCGTGGCCTCGACCTATCAGCGATCCCCGGAAACAAACGCGCACCCCATCGCCATCGGCTCGGCGAACGACCTGAAACGGCACTTGAGCGAAATCGACATCGCTGACGACGAGATCGAAAAGATCACCGACATGTTTCTCTACTGCACGATCAAGCTGGAAGGCGTGGACACGCGGGCGGCGAACCTGATGAGGACGAGCATCGAGAGTCTTGGAGGCGCCATCGCCATGCGCAAGGATGCGCTGGAGTTCACGGTTCGCGAGACGGATGTCGTGATCTCGGGCAGCCGGCACATGCTGCGCGTCCTGGCAACCCGGTTGCGGGGAGAGCCTTTCGGGCTGGATGGGATCGCCGATGAGATCGCTGCGTGCCTCTCCACCGGAGCGCGCATCATGTCGTGGGGAAAGCGGACTCTCGACTTCACCCGCAAGACGTACGTCATGGGGATCCTCAACTGCACGCCGGATTCTTTCTACCCCGGCAGCCGGACGCTCACCATCAAGGACGCGCTGAAGGCGGGCCGCGAGATGATCGAGGCCGGGGTCGACATCATTGACGTCGGGGGAGAGTCCACGCGACCGGGCTCGGATTCCGTTCCGCTGGCCGAGGAGATACGGCGCGTCATTCCGGTAGTGCAGTCGCTGCGCGCCGAGTCAGACACCATGATCTCCGTGGATACGCGCAAGAAGGATGTGGCAGAGCGGGCTCTCGATGCCGGTGCGGACTTCATCAATGACATTTCCGGGCTGCGCCACAACGAGGACCTTGCGCGGCTGGTGGCACGGCGCAAGGTGCCGATCGTCCTGATGCACATGCGCGGCACGCCCAAAACCATGCAGCGCCAGCCCTTCTACCGCAACACGATCAGCGAGATCCTGCGCGAGCTGCAGCCGTCGATCGCCGCCGCGATCGGCGCGGGAATCGATCCCGAGATGATCATCATCGATCCGGGCGTCGGCTTCGGCAAGCGCATCCAGGACAACCTGCGCATCATCAAGGAGCTGGCATCGCTGAAGTCCCTGGACTTCCCCATCCTCATCGGCCTGTCGCGCAAGAGCTTCATCGGGGAGATCCTGGACAGGCCCGTGGAAAAGAGGCTCATCGGCACGATCACCGCCAACACACTCGCGGTCATCAACGGCGCAAACATCATCCGCGTCCACGACGTCGGCGACGCCGTCCAGATGGTGAAGATCATCGAGAGCGTGCGGCGGATCGGGACATAGGGAGAGCCTGTGGATCAGCTCCTGAACACCTGGGTCGCACGGGAGGTCGTGCGGCCCGTCCTCGATGTTCTCATGCTCGCCTACCTCCTGTACAAAAGCTGGCAGATCCTCGTGCAGACCCGCGCCGTGCAGCTTTTGAAGGGCACGGTCGTGATGGTTCTCATCTACGCGGTTTCGTTTTTCCTGCGCCTCACGACGCTCTTGTGGATCCTGAACGTCCTCGTCCCGGGCCTCGTCATCGCCATTGCCATCGTCTTCCAGCCCGAGCTGCGCAAGATTTTCACGCAGATCGGAAGCCGCGAGTGGTTTCGCCCGGGGGCCAGGGCCGGGAGCCTGCGGGTGGAGAGCCTGATCAACGCCATCCAGCTCCTGTCCTCCCGCAGGCGAGGCGCCCTGATCGTGCTTCCGCGCAGAGTCGGCGTCAGGAACATCGTCCAGACCGGGACTGTCCTCAACGCCGAGATCACCACGAACCTGATCATGACCATCTTCTACGATGGGACTGCTCTCCATGACGGGGCCATGATCATCGAAGGGGACAGGATCGTTGCGGCCGGATGCTTCCTTCCCCTTTCCCAGAGGGAGGACGTGGAGAGCGCCTTTGGCGCGCGGCATCGCGCCGCCCTCGGCCTTGCGGAGGAGAGCGACGCGCTCGTGGTTGTCGTATCGGAGGAGAACGGAGCGGTCTCTCTAGCTCACGACGGCGACATCCGCTACAACATCGGCATTTCAGAAGTGGAGACGGGCATCAGGAGCCTTCTCCCGCTTCCCGGGTCCGCGGAGAAAACGGCGTGAACGGCCGTCGGATCCTTCGAGCGCTGCTCTCCGACCTGCCGGTGAAGGTGATCTGCCTCACCGCGGCCGCGATTCTTTTCCTGTTCCACCGGGTCAACACGATGACGGAGCGGTTCTTCAGCGTTCCGCTCCAGGTGTCGACTCCGGCGGGGTTGGCAATCGCCTCATCGTACCCCGGGAGCGTGCGCATCACGCTGCGCGGGTCCGAGGACTCCATCTATCCCATCCTGGAAGAGGACATCGAGGCGACCGCCAACCTGGAAAACGCTCACACCCCCGGCGTGTTTCGGGTGCCGGTGAGGATTGCCCGCCACGGCACGGCGGCGAACGTCGAGCCGCTGGAGATCAAGGTCGAGCCGCAGGAGCTGACCTTCACTCTCGATCAGCTCGCCGAGCGCAAGGTGAACATCGTCCCTGACGTGCGCGGGTCCCCGGCCTACGGGTATGAAATGGTCCAGACCGGCGTCACTCCGCCGGCCCTTTTCGTGCGCGGTGCACGGAGCCGCGTGCAGGCTCTTACAAGTCTCTCGACAGAGGAGATAGACCTCTCAGGGCGCACAGCCGCGTTTACTTCGCGGGTCAAGGTTCTCGCGCCGGGCGCCCTGCTGCGGATCGTCGGGGAAGCGTTCGTCGACTTCCACGGCACGATCCAGGAAGCGGTCACATCGCGCACTTTCGAGAACGTGCCTCTCACTGCGGTCGATATCCCTGCCGGCTTTTTCCCGCGCGGGGCTCTTCCCCTTGGTACCCTCTCTTTGCAGGGCCCGCAGATCGCTCTCGACGGAATGCGGTCCGAGCAGGTGAGGCTCCTCGTCGACTTTGCCCGGGCGCGCAAAGCGGGACAGTACACGCTTCATCCTCGTCCTGAGGCACCCGCCGGGTTCCTGGTTCTCGACTGGACGCCCCGGGAGGTGACGGTGGATCTCGCCTCATCGGGGCGACAGGAGGTGCGGCCGTGATTCTCGGCGTGGGCATCGACGTCGTGCACGTGGAGCGAATCCGCAGGTGGAGGAGGATCGAGGGCCTCTACGAGAGGTTCTTTCATCCAGAGGAGCTGGCGAGCGCGCTGCCGCGGGGAGAGACAGGCATCCTGAGCCTTGCGGCCCGCTTCGCGGCCAAGGAGGCGTTCGGGAAGGCCATCGGCTCGGGCCTGCGGCACTTTGCCCTTCGTGATATTGCCGTCCTCAACGACTCCCACGGGAAGCCATTCATGATGCTCACGGGAGGCGCGGAGGTGGCGTTCAAGGATTTCGGGGGCAGTCGGCTCGTCTGTTCCCTTTCCCACGAAAGGGACAACGCCCTGGCCGTCGTGCTCATCGAGGGAGACCCTCTGTGATGGAAGCCCAGAAACTTACGTTCTTTGAAAAAAAACAGACCGTGTGTCCGGCGTGCGACGGCAAGTTCTACCGGGAGGATCTTCTCTCGGGCGGCGGACGGCTGAACGCCGGGGACCTCAGCCCCGAGCTGCGGCGTCTGTACGTGCCATCGAAGAAGTTCGGCGAAGTCTCCCCGCTTCTGTATCCGGTGACGGTGTGCCCGGTGTGCTATTTTTCGGCATTTGCGCAGGATTTCGATGGCATTCCCGACAAGAGTCTCCGGAAGGCCGAGATGAACGCTGAGGATAGACATCGCAACGTCTCCCTCCTGTTCCCCGAGCTGGATTTCACCGCTCCAAGGACCCTCCTCGAAGGGGCCGCGAGCTATTTTTTCGCCATGATGTGCTACGACTTCTATGACCGCAAAGCGAACCCCACGTACAAGGCCGGCCTGTGCGCATTGCGCGCTGCCTGGCTGCTCGGCGATCTGCACGAGAAGTACCCCGGAGAAAACTGGAATTATGCTTCGCTGGTCTTCTACCGCAAGGCGCGGTTCTACTACCAGATGGCTCTCGAGCGGGAAAGCGCCGGCCTGGAAGCGTTCGATTCCTCGCTGGCATTCGGACCGGACCTCGACAAGAACTACGGATACTACGGCGTCATCTACCTTGCCGCGTATCTCGAGTTCAGGTACGGGGCGGGGGGAGCGCAACAGGCAGGCGGCGCGCTTCTTGATCCCGAGAAAAGGGCCTCCGAGCTGGAGAACGCGCGGCGCATGATGGCCAAGATCTTCGGCGTCGGCAAATCGTCGAAGGAGAAGCCAGCCGTTCTTCTCGACAAGGCGAAGGAGATCTACCAGCAGATGGGAGACGAGTTGGCGCAGCTCAGGCCGGAGGCCGCGGGCGCTGAGCTCGACGTCGGTGAATAGGGATGCCGGAGCGCAACATCAAGGTGACCCTCGCGTACGACGGGACGGACTTCCTGGGCTGGCAGCTGCAGAAGAAAGGCCGCACCGTTCAGGGGGTGATGCAGGACGGCCTGGAGCGCATGCACGGCCATCCCGTTCACGTCCTTGCCGCCGGCCGGACGGACTCCGGAGTTCACGCCACGGGACAGGTGGCAAACTTTCACTCGGACCTGGACTCGATTGCCCCGGACAGGTTCCGCGACGCGGTCAACTCGTTTCTCCCCTGGGACGTGCGCGTCCTTGCCAGCGAAGAGGTGGGGCCGCAATTCCATGCCCGCAGGTCGGCTCGGCTGCGCGTCTACCGCTATTACATCGTCAACGGGCCGGTTCTCCTTCCCCACCTGCGCAACTACCGGCATTGGGTCAGGCGGCCTCTGGACCTGAATCGGCTGAACGAAATGGCATCCGTGCTCATCGGTGAGCACGACTTCTCCTCCTTCTCCGCTGAGGGAGATGCCAACGTGTCCAGGGTCCGCCAGGTCCTCGTGTCCTCGTTCCACGTCGAGGGAGACACGTGCATCTACACGATTGCTGCCTCGTCGTTTCTCTGGAAAATGGTGCGGACCGTGATCGGCACCTTTCTCATGCTGGAAGAACAGGGGCTCGGCGCCCCCGAGCTTCGTCGGATCATCGACTCAGGCCTGCGCTCGAATGCCGGCGGCACAGCGCCGGCACGCGGTCTTTTTCTCGAAAGGGTGCTCTATGAACAGGAGCAAGGATTCCCTGCCGAGCCTCTGGAAAGCGCTGAACGTGATCCAGGACTACGTGAGCTCGGGGTTCTCCCGCAAACGACCCGGACTGGCGATAACGGAGGCGGCTGAGACGCCACAGGCGGGGGGAGACTCTCCGTCAGCGCCGCCGCGCGCCCCGGTGGTCGACGACCTCGGCCTCATCGCCTCCGAGATCTCTTCCTGCGTCTTGTGCGGTCTGTGCACCGGCAGAAAAACCACAGTTCCCGGCGAAGGGGCACTCCGGCCGCCGGTCATGTTCGTGGGCGAAGGTCCCGGCGAGGAAGAAGACAGGACCGGGCGTCCGTTTGTCGGAGCCGCGGGACAGTACCTCGACAAATGGATCCCGGCAATCGGATTGCGCCGAGAGGAGTGCTTCATCGCCAATGTCGTCAAGTGCCGTCCGCCTCGCAATCGCGAGCCGCACCCTGAGGAGATCGCCGCGTGCATGCCCTACCTGGAGCGCCAGGTCCGCGTGGTGAAGCCGCGGACAATCTGCTGCCTTGGCAGGATTGCCGCGCACGCGCTTCTTCAGACAACTGCCGGCATCGCAACGCTGCGGGGAAAAGTCCACCGCTGGCGTGACATCCCGCTTGTCGTCACCTACCATCCCAGCGCCGTGCTGAGAGACAACGCCCTTCGAAAGCCGGTGTGGGAGGACCTGAAGCTCCTGAAGACGCTGATTCCCGGCCGGCCTGAGGATCCGGGGAAGGCCTGATGAGCAGATACGTCGAGCTGGCTTTCAACCTTCCGGTGAAGCGCCAGTTCACCTACCGGGTTCCCGACGGCGTCGAGCTCCAGACGGGTTGTCGCGTCAGCGCGCCATTCGGATCCCGACTGTTGACCGGCCTGACGATCAGCACGCCCACATCACCTCCCGAAGGGGTGGGGGAGATCAAGGACGTGAAACGCGCCATCGATTCTCGACCTCTCGTCGACGGAGCAACGCTCGAGCTGGCCCGGTGGATGGCACGCATGTACATGTGCTCGTTGGGAGAGGCGCTTTTCACCATGCTTCCCGGCGGACGACGGGAAGGGGAGTCCGATGAGCTTCCGCCGGAGGAAGATGTCCTTCAGCACGCACTGGCCCCCCAGCAGGAGCGAGCCGTGCGTGCAATTGCAGCGACAGACGGCGGATCGTTCTACCTTTTCGGAGTCACCGGATCGGGAAAAACCGATGTCTACCTGCACGCGGCAATGGACGCCACCTCGCGGGGGAAGGGAGTGCTCTACCTCGTTCCCGAGATTTCTCTTACCCACCAGGTTGTGCGTGTCTTTCGACGGGTTTACCGGACCCGCCTGGCGGTGCTGCACTCCGCTCTCACTCCGTCGCAGCGGCTCGCGGAGTGGCTGCGCGTCATGGACGGAGAGGTCGACGTGGTGATCGGCGCGCGCAGCGCGGTCTTCGCTCCCCTGCGCTCACTCGGCCTGATCGTGATCGACGAGGAGCAGGAGGGCGCGTACAAATCTGGAACAACCCCCCGCTACCATGCGCGCCAGGTTGCCATGTACCGCGCGGCCCGGGAGAAGGCGCGCCTCGTCATGGGGAGCGCAACGCCATCTCTGGAGGCCTGGCATTTCATGAGCGACGGCAGGCTGACCGCCCTGCGGATGGACGAGCGGCTGAGTGGAGGAGCGATGCCGTCCATGGAGATCGTCGACATGCGGAAGCAGCGGGGGCCGCTCTCCCAGTCCCTCATGGATGCGATATCCCGCACGACCGGCGAGGGCAGGCAGGCCATCCTGTTTCTCAACCGGCGGGGCTTTTCCTACCTGTTTCACTGCCGTTCATGCGGGTACGAGATGGCCTGCCCGCACTGCTCTGTCGCGCTCACCTATCACAAGGAGCGCGACAAGATGATCTGCCACTACTGCGGGACATCTGCGGCTCCGATCGCGGTCTGCCCTGTCTGCGGTTCTCTCGACGTGGGGTATTCCGGCTTCGGAACGGAAGGCATCGAGGAGGAGCTCGAACACAGTTTCCCCCAGCTCGTTGTGCGACGCATCGACACTGACGCGGTGCGCAAAAAGCGGGTGCTCCAGCAGATCCTGAGCGACTTCCGGGAGGCAAGGGTCCAGGTGCTCGTGGGAACCCAGATGGTCGCCAAAGGGCTTGACTTCCCCGGCGTGAAGCTCGTCGGGATCATCAACGCGGACACCGGGCTTCAGCTTCCGGATTTCCGGGCAGCGGAAAGGACATTCAGCCTCCTGGTGCAGGTTGCCGGCAGGGCGGGCAGGGCGCTTCCGGATGGCAGAGTGCTCATCCAGACATTCCGGCCGGGCGCCGCCGCGGTGCGCCTGGCACGGCAGGGAAAGTTGGAGGAGTTCTATGCCGATGAGCTTTCGACTCGAAAGACTCTTGGCTTTCCCCCGTTCAGCAGGTTGATCCGGATACTGCTGAGGGGAAAGAACCGGCAGAAGACACTGTCCGCGATTGGAGCGCTCACCACGACGCTTGCGTCCTATCTCGAGGGGTCAGGGGAAACGCTGGGCCCGGCCGAATGTCCCCTTGCGCGAATCTCGGGCAACTACCGGTACCACACGATCGTGCGCACCCGGAAGTTCTCCGAAGCTCACGCCCGCGTCAGCCAGGTCCTGGAGGGTTACCGCGCCCCCCGGGGAGTGTACGTCGAGGTCGATGTGGATCCCCAGGCGCTTCTGTAAGATCAGTTGCTATGGCGCGCCTTGCGCCTCCGCGCGGAGTACCGTGATAGGGCACGGCGCGGCTCCGCCGTCCTTGGCCAGGGCTTGGCTCAGCCGACGGATTTTACTACTATTGTTTTGAAAGCGATTGGACCCTGCGATGCTGAGCATTGTCAAGCTTGGTGACCCGATACTGAAAAAACACTCAGTCGTGGTTCCCAATATCAACGATGAAATTCGTGCCCTCGTCGCCGGCATGTTCGAGACGATGGAGAAGGGCAAAGGTGTCGGCCTTGCCGCAGTGCAGGTGGGGGAACTGCTGCGCTTGTTCGTCACGAAGGTCCCCGGGGACATCGGGCGTGTGTTCATCAACCCTGACATCCTCGAGACTTCTATCGAACAGGTGACCATGGAGGAGGGGTGCCTCAGCATCCCTGGCCTGTACACCGATGTCGTGAGGCCCGCCTCCGTGCGCGTGCAGGCGTGGAACGAGAAGGGAAGGCCCTTCACCCTCAGCGCGGAAGACTACCTGGCCCGCGTTGTCCAGCACGAGCTGGACCACCTGAACGGCATCCTTTTCGTCGACCGGGTGGGTCCAAAGAAGAGACAGAGACTTCTCGCAGAATACGAAAACAAAGTCGAAGTGTGATGAGGATCCTCTTCGCCGGCACACCGCCCATGGCGGTCCCGTCCCTGGAGAAGCTTGCCCACCAGACGGATGTCATTGCCGTGCTGACCGCGCCGGACCAGCCGGCGGGTCGCGGGCGCTCCCCGTGTCCGTCAGCCGTGAAGGAGGCGGGCCTGGCGCTTCACATTCCGGTCCTGACGCCCTCTACCCTTGACGAGGCTTCCCGCGCCGACGTGCGGTCTCTGGCGCCCGACCTCCTGGTCGTTGTGGCATATGGGAAAATCTTCCGAAGAAGCTTCCTCGACATTTTCCCCCGCGGAGGGATCAACCTCCATCCTTCTCTCCTTCCCCGGTTTCGAGGCCCGTCGCCGATCACGGCCGCCATTCTCGCCGGAGACGATGAGACAGGCGTCACGGTGCAGGAGTTGGCCATGCGATTCGATACAGGAGACATCCTGGGACAGGTCCGCTACCCACTCGATGGAAATGAAACAACGGGCAGCCTGACCGGGGCGCTCGCGGAAATCGGCGCCGAGCTGCTCTTGACGGTTGTCGGCCGCATCGCCTCTGGTCAGCCCCTGGAGCCGACTCCCCAGGTCGAGGCTGATGCCACCTACTGCCAACTCGTGCGCAAGGAGGATGGGATTCTGGATTGGAGGGATCCGGCGGTTCTTGTCGAACGCAAGGTGCGGGCATACGATCCGTGGCCACGGGCTCGCACCACTCTCCGGGGTGACTCTCTCCTGCTCTTGAAAACTCGCGTTCATCCGGATACCCTCGGCGATGCGGCTCACCGGCCGGTTCCCGGCGAAGTGCTGGCCGCAGACGAGGAGAACGGGATCCTCGTCCAGACCGGGGAAGGCATACTCAGGATCGAGCGGCTCCAGATGCAGTTCAGGAAACCACTGGACTGGCGACCGTTTCTCCACGGCCACCCGGATCTTGCAGGCGCTCATCTGGGCGCATGAGCAGCAGAGGGAATATGAGGGAGCTCTTCTGGAAGGTTCGTGACTGGCTGGAGAGGGCGTCCGACTGGACAGTGGCGTCAGTGCGCAAGATCCTGCCCAATGCCGACGACTCGTCGGAAACACGGAACCTGAAGGTCACCGTCTTTCTGTTCGTCGGTATCATCGGGTTGATGCTCGTCATCGGGCTCGTCACGTTCTCCATTGCGGTGCGGGGCCAGGACGAGACCCTGGTTCCCAATCTCGAGGGGAAAGACGTGCTGGATGCACTCAGCGATCTCCAGAGCAAGGAGCTCTACCCGGACATCCAGGAGCAATACTCCACGAGCTACGACAGGAACATCGTGATCTCGCAGAGCCCGGCTCCCGGCACGGTCGTCAAGGCGGGAAAGAGGGTTACGCTGCGCGTCAGCCGGGGACCCGTAATCGACAAGGTGGAGAACTACGTCGGAATGACCCTGGACGACGTGAAGATCCATCTCCAGACCCTGTTTGCCACCCACAGCCCGAACCTCATCATCAAGGAACCCATCCTGTACAGGTTCGAGAACGGCGCGGCTCCCGGCATCGTGCTTGCCCAGAGTCCGAAGGCCGGAACGCCCATCGCCGGCCTGACCTACCTCGAGCTGGTGGTAAGCCAGGATCAGGCGGGGCAGACCATGCTTGCGGTCGGCGACTATGTAGGCGTGAGCTTCCAGGAAGCAATTGCCGACCTTACCAAGGCAGGCATCCCGTTCGCCTTCACGGTCCAGAAGTCGGCCGCGGGCAAGGCGCCGGGCAGCGTGATCGCTCAGAATCCGGCCTCCGGGGAGAAAATCACCTACGACCAGATCGTTCAGCTGACGATGGCCGCGCCGGGAGATGTCGGAAAGGGCAATGTGTTTGGACTGTTCCAGTACTCTCTGCCACAAGAGCCCATTGCGGTCGATATCAGCCTCGACGTCGTCTCCGGCGCCGACAGAAGGAATGTGCTGACGATGAAGCACCCCGGTGGCCCGATCGCTGTCCCCTATATCGTCCCTGACGGGAGCGACCTGGTTCTGACGGTTCTGGAGCAGGAGGTTGCCCGGCAGAAAGCCACACCCCTGGGGTTCTGAGAGACAAGGTTGTCCCGCGGCGTGAACGCGAATGGCCGCGCACGGCGGCGCACGGCTCAAACCTTGACATCACGTTGTTCGATTGTGTAGATTCATTGCCGCTGAACGCGCGATGCGCGCCGCGTTTCACCTAGCGAGCGTCGTAAAATGGCATTACCCCAGCTTCCCAAGCTGGAGTCGGGGGGTCGATTCCCCTCGCTCGCTCTTTCGTAAGTTGAGCTGCCATGGGTATTTGCACTGAAGTGCGGCGGACCAAGCCCTTCGCATGCCGCCCCAGGGTACCAAGCAGGGTACCAGGATTGTAAGCGCTCTATGAACCGCCTTGGTGGTTTTCGGCCCCTCGGATGAGGTCGTCGGGGCGAAGGTTCTGCGGCAGCAGCTTTTCGTAGTCTGCAGTCGAGCTTACATCCGTGAGCTTGGTCAGCAAAAACCGTAAGTACCAGTACGGCTCGTGACCGTTGGCGCGCGCCGTTTCAACGATGCTGTACAACGCGGCGCTTGCGTATGCCCCCGCGGGAGTGTCTGAAAATAGAAAGTTCTTTCGGCCTACCACAAATGGTCTTATGGCATTCTCCGCCAAATTATTGTCGGCGTGCAGCATCCCGCTTTCCACATAGCGGGTCAGCCTCTCCCATTGTCCCAACGCATAGCCCACAGCCTTGCCCAACAGCCCCTGTGGCGGAGTCTGGTCAGTGAGGGAGTCCAGCTGCGCCTTGATCTTGGCAAGAATCGGCTGAGCCTTCTCCTGCCTGAGTTTGGCAGTCTGCTCGAGGTCAAGCTTGCCCTTCTCTGCCTCGTGTTCCACCCCGTACAGATCTCGGATGAGCTCCAGCATGTCATGGGCACCGCGACCGGTCGCGCTAACTTTGGTGACCTCCACAAAATAGCGCCTCGCATGGGCCCAACAGCCAAGCATCACAATTCCCGGCTTGCTCCCCAGTTTGTCGTAGCCCTTGTAGCCGTCGGTCTGCACATAGCCTTTGTAGTCGGTGAGAAACTCGAAGGGTACGTCCCCGCTTCGCGAGGGAAAGTACTGAAAGATCAAAGAAGGTTTCCCCGGCTCGCCTCCGCGATAGACCCACATGTAACTCTTCGACTCTGGCTGGCGGCCAGGTTCTTTCAGAACTTGCAGCGTTGTCTCGTCAATCTGCACATACGGCCCTGCACGGATCCTCTGTCGTAGAAGCTCCAACAGCGGCTCAAGCCGTCGTGCCACCTCAATTGTCCAGTGGCACATCGTCGCCCGCGACAGATCTACCCCGATACGAGCAAGGATTCTCTCCTGGCGGTAGAACGGCAGCGCGTCCACGAACTTGCTCGCGATCAAATACGCCAGAAGTTCGGCAGTGGCGATGCTTTTGGGGATGAGCTCCACGGGAGGCTCGGCTACCTTCACCTTCGCGCCTTCAACGACTCCCTGGCATGCACGGCACGCGTACTTCGGTCGGATATGACGCACCACAACGAGCTTCGGCGGGATGATCTTCAGCTTCTCGCTGGTCTCCTGGCCGATCCTGCTCAACGGCGCTCCACAGCAGGAGCAAACCTTCTGTTCCTCGGGGATATCATGCACTACTTCTTCGCGGGGAAGATTCTCGGGAAGTGGCCGACGTCCTCGGCGACGACGGCTATGAGCGGCAACAGCAATCGAAGGAAGCTGTTCCTCTGTCTCTTGGGATTGCTCGGCGCCGGATTCCGCTTCGTTGAACAGCCGCCCTTGGCGCACATCCTCCGTGCTCCACCGATCTGTCTTGCATCCGAAAAGCCGGTGTTTGAGAAGCTGTATCTCTTCTTTCAGAATGGTGATTGTTTTCTCTTGGGATTCCAGAGCGTGCTGTTGGGAGACGACAGTGCGACGCAGTTCTTCAACGTCGTCTGACAATGCGTTCGGCGCCCCTCCCATGAATGCATCGTATCATGGATCGGCGAACAGCACAATGATTTTCTTCAAATAACCGTGCGATAGTTCAGTGTTTCGTGGGCCTGGCTCATGTCCAGGCCCGCCAATAACCACTCCCACTGCTTTCCCTCGATTGCCATGACCTCCTCTTCGGTTCGTGGCCATCGAAAGCGATGCCGCTCTAATCTTTTTTGCCATAGCGCGAAACCATTGCGATCCCAGTACAGGACTTTGATGATCGTCCGTCTGCGATTGCTGAATGCGAAGTATTGTCCTCCGAACGGATCCTTGCCCATCTGCTGTTGCACCAATATTGACAATCCGTTGATCGCCTTCCTCATGTCAGTGGCGCCCACCGCCAGGTAGACTTGGATCTCCGGGTCGAATCTCATTGCGAACACTCCTGGACAACCCTCAGGACTTCTCGCAGCGTTCCCGCGTCGAAGCCTTCCGTTAACTCCACGCTATAGCGCTCTCCAATTCGTAGCCGCATGCTGCACGGAGCACCGGCTCGAAGAGCGACTGATCGTAGTTTCACCGGAACAAGACACTGCCTCTTCTCGGTCCGTCCGATCAGCTTCAGTTTCCAGTAGATGAAAGCGTGTTTGTTGAGATTATTCCGTCGCTGAAACTCGCATGCCCTCAGACCGCTGTCTTTCCACTGCTGCAGTATCTGCTTCCACCGGGCTTCCTTTGACTCGTTCGCCTCGTGAACTGTGACCTCGCTATCCATGCTGGACCTCCTGCTCTCGGGATAGCCCAGCATGCCTTCCGACGCCCGTCAGCGAAAGTTGCGGTTTATTGAGCGCTTACTCCGAAACAGCTCCCGTGCCACCGGCACCAGCCGCTCGACCTTTTATGCGAACTCACCATTCCTTGCCCCGTAGGTAGGGAATCAACCGCTGGGGCCGATATCCCGGGAGGGGCACGA
>DATKLB010000118.1:0-4345 GCA_035542615.1 Spirochaetia bacterium
CCGAAGACGACGCCACCGGGACTCTGACCTCCGAATACCTGCGCCAGGCGGAAGCCTCGATCAAGACGCTCGTGAACGCGGGGCCCCATCACAAGATCATCTCTGTCGGAGCCGGCACCACCGCGGCCGTGCATCAGCTTCAGCAGATCCTTGGCGTGTACGTGCCGCCCGCGGGAAAGGAGCTTTTCCGGCAGCTCCTGGCGTCCCGGTTTCCGGGCCCGGAGCTGGAGGAGCTCTCCGCATGGCTCCTGGCCCAGCGGCCCGTGGTCTTCGTGGGGCCGTTCGAGCACCACTCCAACGAGGTCTCCTGGCGCGAGTGCTTCACGGAGGTCGTGGAGGTGGACCTGGGAGCCGACGGCCTTCTGGACCTTGACGACCTTGCGCGGAAGCTGGACCGGCAGGAGTACCGGGACCGCCGACGGATCGGCGCCTTCTCCGCGGCATCCAACGTCTCCGGTGTGAAGAGCCCCGTCCACGACGTGGCGCGCATCCTGCATCGCGGCGGGGCGCTGGCGCTTTTCGACTTCGCGGCCGCGGCGCCGTACCAGGCAATCGACATGAACCGGGACGAGGAGTCCTTCTTTGACGCGCTGTACTTCTCTCCCCACAAGCTCCTCGGTGGTCCGGGAAGCTGCGGCATCCTCATCATCCACGAAAGGATCTATCGAGCTGACCTTCCCCCCACGGTCGGGGCCGGCGGGACGGTGGACTTCGTGAGCTTCGACGCCCAGGACTACAACGCGGACATCGAGGTGCGGGAGAAAGCGGGGACGCCCGGCATTCTCCAGACCATGCGCGCCGCTCTGGCGCTGCAGCTCAAGGAGAGGCTCGGCGTTGCGCGCATCGAGGCGCGGGAGCGGGAGCTGGTCAGCCGGGCGCGCTCCCTGCTGTGCGGCCATCCCTCCATCGAGCTCATGGGAGATGCCGAGCCGGAGCACCGGCTGCCGATCTTTTCCTTCACCATCCGGGTCGGCTCCTCGTGGCTGCACCCGCGCTTTGTCACGATGCTCCTGAACGACCTGTTCGGAATCCAGAGCAGGGCAGGATGCTCCTGTGCGGCCCCCTACGGCCACCGGCTCCTCCACATCGACGAGTTCAAGTCCCGCAGGTTCGAGCACTCCATCAGGAGCGGAAACGTCGGCCTGAAGCCGGGATGGGCGCGGGTGAACTTCCACTTTCTTCACACCGATGAGGAGGTGGACTTCATCTGTCACGCCATCAGGTTCATCGCGGAGAACGGGGCCGCGTTTCTGCCGCTGTACTCCTTCGACATTCGCACGGGAAAGTGGCGCCACCGGGGAGCAGCACCCGCGGCCGGGACCTTCGGCATTGAAGAGGCGCTTCGCGCGACGGCCGCCTCTGAGGTCGCATCCGCGGACCGGGAGGAGGAGCCTGATCTCGGTGCGCTCTTCAAGAGCTACCTGGACGAGGCCCGACAGCGCGCCGCGTTCTTGCGGGATGACATGGCGCGCCGGGAACTGAAGACAACGGAAAAGGACCTGATCCCGTTTGTCTACGTGGAAGGCTGATGCCCTCTACGTCTTTTCCGCCGACAGAGGACGCGTCATCTTCTCAGGTCGCACCCATTCGTCGAACTGTTCGGCAGTGAGGTATCCCAGCTTCACGGCAGCCTCCCGGAGCGTCAGGTCCTCACGGTAGGCCTTGAGGGATATCTGCGCCGCCTTTTCATAGCCGATGTGCGGGTTGAGCGCGGTCACCAGCATGAGCGAGTTCTCCAGGTGCTCGCGGATCCGCTTCCGGTTCGGTTCGATGCCCACGGCGCAACGGTCGTTGAACGAGCGGGCAGCCTCAGCCAGAAGCTGGATCGACTCCAGGACATTATGGAGAATGACGGGCTTGTAGACGTTGAGCTGGAAGTTTCCCTGCGAGCCGGCAAAGGCAACCGCGTGGTCGTTGCCGAAGACCTGAACGGCCACCATCGTCAGTGCCTCACATTGGGTCGGATTGATCTTGCCCGGCATGATGGATGAACCCGGCTCGTTCTCAGGAATGAAAAGCTCACCAAGGCCTGCGCGTGGACCACAGGCATGCCAGCGCACGTCATTGGCGATCTTCATCAGAGCGGCGGCCAGGGTCCTCAACGCGGCGCTGACGTTCACCATCGCGTCATGCGCGGACAAGGCCGCGAACTTGTTCGCTGCGGAAACAAAAGGCTTGCCGGTCTCTTGTGAAATCCTGCGCGCAGCGGCCTCGCCGAAGCGGGGGTCGGCGTTCAGTCCCGTGCCGACGGCAGTTCCGCCGATGGCAAGCTCATGCACGCCGGAAAGGCTCCGGATGATCCCGTCGATTGCCTGATCGAGCTGCTCGACCCATCCGGAAATGACCTGTCCAAGCGTCAGGGGCGTCGCATCCTGGAGATGAGTGCGGCCTACCATCACCACGTCGGCATAGGAGTGCGCCTTCTCATCCAGGGTATTTCGCAGAGATCTGATGGCTGGCAGAAGAATGTCGTCCACCTGCTCAACCGTGGCAATGTGCATGGCGGTCGGAAACGTGTCATTCGACGATTGGCTATGGTTCACGTCGTCGTTGGGGTGGATGGGTTTTTTCGACCCCAGCGTTCCACCGGCGAGCTGGATAGCGCGGTTGGCGATCACCTCGTTGGCGTTCATGTTGGTCTGCGTACCAGACCCTGTCTGGAAGACGACCAGGGGAAACTCATCATCCAGCGTGCCGTCGATCACCTCCTGGCTGGCACGAACGATGAGGTCCACCTTTTCGTGCGGCAATTGGCCCAGTTCCTCATTTGCCAGCGCTGCACACTTTTTCAGGATGCCCAGGGCGCGTATCACGGGCCGGCCCCAACGATAGCGCTCCACTCCAATCGGGAAGTTGTCGCGTGACCTCTGCGTCTGAGCCCCCCACAGATGCGCGGCAGGGACCTGCACATCTCCGAGGGCGTCTTCTTCTCCTCGAAACTCGCCGTCATGAAGCGTCATTGCTCTCATAATCCCGCGGCTCCCGCCTCTCCGTCAATCAATTCTTGCGCAAGGGCAGCCCGCCTCGCTCGAGGAGTGAACCATTCTGTTCTCCTTCCCTTTCTTATCGAACGGGCTTTTCAGGGATGGCTTAGAATCTACCGAAGAACCAATCTTCAGGGCAAGCGAAACAGGAAAGGTTGCGTTTGTCGAATCTCTGCGGTAAAGCGCGCCCTGGTGTCTCCAAGACCGTGTCAGCAAACAGGCACCATTGTCACACACGCTGCCCTGACTTCGGGCGTGCATGATCGTGCGGAGGAAGCAGGGCCGCCTCCAGGATGTCCGATAGCCAGCTCTCGTAGCGATCTCCCGACCACCCCCTGTCCACCGTCAGCAGCCAATGCATCTCCGCGCTGCTCAGCGCCCAGACAGTTTCCGCCGCCGATTGGGCATCGAGACCAAGTCGGAGAGGGCCGTTCGCAGACACCATTCGCACAAATGCGCGCATTCCCTCCAGCCGTTGTTCAAGTACCTGCCCCAGGAGGGTCGCGATCTCCGGTTCAGTTGCAGCGGCGGTGTGCATTATCTGAAACAGCGGGCCGACGCGCGGCATGATTCGTCGCATGTCGGCTGCAAAGAGCCGCACTTGCTCACGCTGGCTTTTCGAGCGGCGAACCGCTTGAGGACCTTTCTGCTCCAGAAGAGGTGTCGAACCGGCATTTCCAAGCACCGACATCCCGACGAGTTCAGCAAGCAGCGCGCGCTTGCTTCCAAAGACTGCATAAACAGTCTCCGGGGAGACCTTCGCCTCAAGGGCGATCGCAGTGATCGTGGTGCCGGTGTAGCCGTGCTCGGTGAAGAGCCGCCGGGCTGCCTCCAGGATATGCAGACGTGTCTCGGCTGCTTGCGCCTTTCGCCGTTCGGAAGCGTATCGACGTTTGGCCGGAATGCTCTTCGACATTTGTGTTGACCCTCGGGGCATATTTGAGTACAGTATAACAGTAATGAATACGGTAGCTCAATACCTATATGACCGCTCAGATGATGGACGTATACCGCATTCTCCATGGGGTGTCGATCCCTCTCTGGCGGCGAAGCGTGCTTTTCCAGGAGGTTCTCATGTCTCAACACCATAACGCAGAGGTCTTTCGCATGGTCATGGAGGAGGCGTTCGGCAAAGGCAACGTCGCCGCCCTTGACGGACTGTTTGCTTCCGATGCGAAGGAGCACCAGTTCGGCATGCCCTCAACCGTCGAGGGTCTGAAAGGCTCAATCATGAGTCTTCGAGCAGCTTTCCCGGACTTGACCCTGACCGTGGAAGAGGTCGTCACCGACGGAGACATGGTCTGGGGTCGGGCCACGGCGCGCGGAACCCATCTGGGGCAGTTCATGGGAATGGCGCCAAG
>DATKLB010000119.1:0-3533 GCA_035542615.1 Spirochaetia bacterium
AACTCGAAGCTCTCTCCCTCTGGCTGCTCGACGCGGGAGAAGTTCTGCGCGTTGCCGCCGCTCCACCACGTCGAGTCTCCGCGGTGAGCATGCCTGGCCCAGTCCCAATCCCACCCCCAGTCCCAGTCGCCGCTCCGGTTCCACCGGCGACGTCCGCGGCGCTCCTCCCTCTCCGCATGCGGTGTATCCCCGTGGGGCGCTCCTTCCCCGGATGTCTCGGCGCGAGGCGTCTCCTGTTCGGGCGCCCGTTCGGGTTGCTCACGAAGCGCGGCAAGAAGCTCCTCGGCCTGCTCCTTCGTGATTGTTCCCTTCTCCTGCATCGCGCGGATCTTTTCCTCGCGTGGATCGCTCATGTCATTTCTCCTTCTTTCTGGCCGCGCGCAGGAGGCGCACGGCGTCCTTGTAGTTGATCTGTCCGCTCGAAAGCTGATCGAGGATGTCATCCGGCGATGCCTCCTGGAGGACCTTGTCCCCGTGCCCGTCTTCCGAGCGCGGCGCGGTTGCGGCAAAACGCGGGCTTCTTTGGCTGAGCTTGTCCTTGATGGAGGCGAGCAGCCCTTTGACCGTGGGGTAGCTCACGCCCAAGGCAGCCTCCATGTCCCTGATCCTGCCCTCGCACTGAACGAATACCCGCAGGAAATGCAGCTCATCCGGGCTGAGGGAATCGAACTCGTTCAGGACGAACTCCCCTTCGACCTTGAGGCCGCAGGAATCACAGACGAGGACCCGGGGGTAGAGCTGTCCGTTGCACGACGGACAGCGGATGTTTGCATCTATTCTGTTTCCTGGCATGCTTTTCACCTGGATGTCGACTTGGAAAGGAATGAAAATTAATTCCTTCTTCCGTTATGTCATCCGATATGCATAATAGAATCAATTATATTGATTGTCAATAGATTTTTTTAATTTTCTTCCGAGAGAATTTGCTTTCCCGTTCCTCGTCGGCTTTGCAGGAAAGCCTGAGCCTCCCCCGTCTGCTCGAGGCGCCAGATTTTCCCGACCTTGGCCCGGTAACGCCCTTTTTCGAAGCCTTCCAGGACGCTTTCCAGGGCATGCGCAACGATTCCTCTACTCTCTTCAGTGTCGAGGTACTTCAAAAGGTTCACACCGAATATCCCCTGGTTGGACATCGCAAGCCCGATGGGAGTCAGTAGTGGTGTCTGAAGCAGGCCAAGAATCGTCCGAGGGATGGATCTTCGCAGCCCTGTGACCAGGGAGGAAACCCCGTAGCAGACTACCCTCCCTCCGGGGACCAGCAGAGCCAGGGACTCGCGGACATGTGCTCCTCCCCTGGGCTCCAGCACGACTTCGAACAAACGGCCTCTCGACCGCTGCCACTCCTCGTAGGTCAGGGCTTCCCTTGCGCCGAGGGAAAGGACGAGCTCTTTTTTCTCCGGTGATCCAACGAGGCCCACGACCTCCGCCCCGGCATGAAACGCGAGCTGGACCGCTGCTGATCCGACTCCACCGGCAGCGCCGGGAACCAGGACGTGGTCCCCCCTGCGGATCCTTGCGATCTCCATCAGGCAGATCCAGGCGGTGGCAAACGCGGCCGGAATTGCAGCCGCTTCCGCGTCGGACATCGACGAAGGTGTTCTGCGCACGAATGCCGCCGGCACAACGATCTCGGTGGCGTAGCCGCCGAACACGGTGAACCCAAGCACTCTGTCGCCACGGCGCAAGGAGGTGACATTCGTCCCGACCTCGATGACGGTCCCCGCCACCTCGAACCCCGGCACAAAGGGGAGCTTCGGAGCCTCGGGGTACAGTCCGAGGCGCATCTGGACGTCCGAGAAGTTTATTCCCGACGCGCCCACCCGGATTCGAACCGCGTCGGGGCTCACGGGGGCCGGCGGCATCTCCACGATGCGAAATACCTCGGGCCCGCCAAAGCGCGGGATGATGACCGCCCGCACGCTGGTCTCAGCCCTTGAGATAGCGGTCGATGCCCGCCGCGGCCTGCCTGCCGTGGAAGATGGCGCGAACCACCAGGGAGGCCCCCGTATTCGCGTCTCCGGCAGCGAATACCCCCGGAACGGAAGTGGAATAGTTCGCATCGACGCGGATATTGCCCCGGGGATCGTATTCGACGCCGAGCTCCTCCGGCAGCTTCTCGTGGCGGACATGGATAAATCCCATGGCCAGGAGGACGAGGTCCACCTTCAGGGAGAACTCGGTGCCGGGGATCTCTTTCATGGCGAAGCTGCCGTTTGATCCCTTGTTCCATTCGACCCTGGCGAACCGGCCTTCAGTTACCCTGCCGTTGACGCCGATGAAGCATTTCGTCGCGATGGACCATTCCCGCTCGCAGCCCTCCTCCTGGGAGCTGGAGGTGCGGAGTATGTTCGGCCAGGCTGGCCAGCTGGGGTTCCACTGCTGGTTCCACTCCGGCGGTTTGGGAAGGATCTCATACTGAAGCACCCTCCGGGCCCGCATCCGGGTCGAGGTGCCGACACAGTCTGACCCCGTGTCGCCTCCGCCGATCACCAGCGTGACTTTGTCCTTTGCCGAGATGACGCCGTCTTCCCCGATCTCGCCGGACCGCAGCATGTTGGATCGGGTCAGGTAGTCCATGGCGAAATGGATCCCGTCCAGCTTCCTTCCCGGCACCTCGAGGTCCCGGGGATGGCCTGCCCCGAGGGTGAGCAGCACAACGTCGAAGTTTCCCCGCAGGTATCGGGCCGAGATGTCCTCCCCGATCGTGACCCCCGTCTCGAATCGGACCCCCTCCGCCTCCATCTGGCGGATGCGTCGGTCCAGGACGTGCTTCTCGAGCTTGAAGTCCGGAATGCCATAGCGAAGGAGGCCGCCGATCTTCGGCGAGCGTTCGAACAGCGTCACCTCGTGGCCGCTTCGACGAAGCTGCTGCGCGGCCGCCATCCCGGCAGGACCGCTGCCCACGACCGCGATGCGTTTGCCCGTGAGGGTTCGCGGGGGCTGCGGTTCCACCCACCCCTCGGAGAATCCGCGCTCCACGATGGACAGCTCCAGTTGTTTGATCGAGACCGGGCTGGCGTTGATGGCCAGGGTGCAGGAAGCCTCGCAGGGCGCGGGGCAGACCCGGCCGGTGATCTCGGGGAGGTTGTTCGTCATTTCCAGGCGCACCAGCGCCTCCCGCCAGTCCCCGTGATACACGAGGTCATTCCATTCAGGGATCAGGTTGTACACGGGACAGCCTGTCGAGTGGCAGAACGGGATGCCGCAGTCCATGCAGCGCGCCCCCTGCTTCTGCAATTCCTCGTCCGGAAGCGTCTCCGTGAACTCTTTCCAGGTTTTCACCCGCTCTTCCGGCGGGAGAGAGTGGCCGGTCTTTCTCTCGAACTGAAGAAATCCCGAGGGATGCCCCATCAGTGGTAAACCTCTTCGGTGATCCTGACGACCTCGGTTTCCTTCGACTCCTCCTCGGCGATCCGCTCCAGCGCCTTGCGGTAATCGATGGGCATCACTTTCACGAACCAGGGAAGCATCTCGCTCCAGTCCCTCAGGATGCGCGTGGCGTGCTCGCTCCTGGTGTACATCACGTGGCGCTCCAC
>DATKLB010000120.1:0-12010 GCA_035542615.1 Spirochaetia bacterium
AAAGTCTCCGGCTCGCTCCGGCTTGCGAGGCTCCTTCCGATCCGCCAACTCGAGCACCCGGTGCAGGACACCCACCGTGAGCGGAGAGCCGCAGGCGGGACACGTTCCGCCTGTCTTCAGTGTTTCCGCGGGGTCCAGGCACACGCCGCATTTCCTGTGACCGTCGAAATGGTACTTGCCTTCCTCGGGATAGAACTCGCAGGTCCCGAGGAAGCCGGCTCCTGTTCGCAAGGCGCCAACGATGCTCTCCCAGCGCGGCTCGCCCTCCAGGAGGGTCGCTTCCCTGCCGAGGTTCGGGGGCGAATGCGCGTCGGAGTTGGACACCAGGCGGTAGCGGTCCAGGGCGCTCCAGCGCCAGTTCATCGGAGGGTCGGAGGAAAGGCCGGTCTCCAGGGCAAAGATGTGCGGCGTGATCTCCTCGAAACAGTCCTCGATTCGGTCGAAGCCCGATTTCGAGCCGAAGAGCGAGAACCAGGGCGTCCAGATGTGGGCCGGGATGAGAAAGCCGCCCGGTGCCGTTTCCAGCTGAATCGAAAGAAGATCCTTGGGGTCGAGCCCGAGAATGGGCCTGCCGTCGGAGGCAATGTTTCCTATGGCGGCCAGCCGTGCCGAGAGCCGCCGTGCATCTTCCATGGTCCGAACGCCCAGAAGCGAGTGCACTTTGCGGGTCTCACCATGCTTCTTGTAGATCGAGCTGATTTCCACCGTGAGGAGGAAGCGCACGGGAGCATCCGCCGGCGCGGCGTCTTGCAGGGGAAAATCGCGCGGAGGCTCCCTCAGCTCGAACAGGCCGTCTTTTTCGACGAGCTTTTCCGAGAGCTCGGCGAACCACCGGGGATGCGTGAAGTCCCCGGTGCCGACGATGTTGATTCCCTTGATCCTGGCCCAGCGATAGTAGCCTTCGAGATCGGCTTCCCTGCTCGTCGCCCGGGAATACCGGGAGTGGACGTGCAGGTCGGCGACGAGCCTCATTCGATGCCTGTCGATCAGGCCGGATTTTTCGTGAAGATCGTCCTGAGCTCTTCCTTGGCTCTGTCCAGCACTTCGTTGTACTTGACGTCGAGCTGCGCGAGATACTGCCGGATCATGGCCTGGTATTCCGGGTCCGCGGCCGGGTTGATCTTCACCGGCCTGCCGAGCTGGCGGGACAGCTCTTCTTCCTTCTTCTTCTTGACCTGGGCGTACTGGCGGTCAACGGCTTCCACGAGCCTCTTGCGCTCCGCGAGGTATTCCTTGAAGAAGCTGTCGAGCTGGCTGAAGATCATCCCGACTTTCTTCGTGTCAGTGACCGTCGCGCTGAACGCATCGCCGATCCTCTTATTGTTCTTCAGGGAGAGCTCGTCGATTGGGAGGACCAGATTGGCCAGGAGAGACTGGACGAGGCCCTCCCTGACCGGGATGAGCTGCTGCTTTTCATACGCCTTGAGCGCGGCCTTGATGTCGAAGGACGCCTCGTCGAGCAGGCGTGAAACCAGCCTTTTTCCCTCGTCGCGAAGACGGGTTGTCTCCACGAGCTCCTTGTTGGCCTCGATGTCCTTCGAGTTTTCCATTGCGATCTGGTAAGCGGATTTGATGACTCCCATGCCGTTCTCCTGCTGAAATGTAACCCCCCCTCGCCGAGGGAATCAAGCCAGCGTTTCGGTGAATCAGGACGCGACGATCGATTCCCGCTCCGTCACCACACCGTCCAGGCGCTGGTCCCGCTCGCCATGCGGTACCTCGTCAACTAGCTGCTCCGAGAGGCAGATGCCGACAGCGGTGAGCTCGCCGTCCAGCGCGCCGCGTGCCTCCTTCAGGAACCTGTCGTAGAACCCTTTGCCCCTGCCGAGCCGGTTTCCGCTGCGATCGAAAGCCAGGCCGGGGACAGCCGCGAGAATGCGCGCGCCGGGGCGCAGTGAGAATGGCTCCCAGTCGGCCCGGGGCACCGGAATGCCCCATCGATCCCGGGGGAGCTCGCCCCGATCGCCCGGCAGAAAAACGAAGCGGATGACGTCATTCTCGATGCGCGGTACGGCTACCCGCCGGGCCGAACGCTTTGCACAGGCGATGAGAGCCGCCGTGTCCAGCTCATGGGGCATGGAAAGGAAACAGAGGATGATCCGCGCCTGTTTCCAGGCCGGTGTCTCCTGCAGGAGTTTCGCCACCATTTCGCTTCGCCGGGCAAGGTCTGCGGCATCGATGCCGCGCAGAAGCCGTTCCATGCGGCCGCGCAATTCGCCCTTTGTCATGATACAGTAGTACGGTCCGGGAGGAGTGAATGCAAGACCTTTGGGAGCTCATTCGCGACTCGGTCATCGGAGCCGAGGCGCGAATCGTCACGCCGTTCGGGCCACGGCGACTCACGTACGCCGATCATACGGCGTCGGGCAGGGGAGTAACGTTTATCGAGGACTATCTCCGGCGGGCGCTGGAGACGTACGGGAACACGCACACCGAAGACGATGCCACGGGGACTATCACCTCCGAGTATCTGCGCCAGGCCGAGCAGACGATCAAGCGCCTGGTGAATGCCGGACCGCGGCACAGGATCATCTCGGTGGGCGCCGGGACGACGGCGGCCGTCCATCAGCTCCAGCAGATCCTCGGGATCTACATACCTCCCGCCGGGAAGGACTTCTTCCGAAAGTTGCTTGCGGAGCGTCTCGGGGAAGCCGAGCTCATCGCCTTCACGCAGTGGATAGACGGGAAGCGGCCCGTGGTCTTCGTCGGACCTTTCGAGCATCACTCGAACGAGGTCTCCTGGAGGGAGTGCTTTGCGGAGGTCGTCGAGATCGAGCTCACGGGGGATGGTCTCCTCGATCTCGACGACCTGGAGGCACGGCTGGCGCTTCCCCGGTACGCGGGGCGCCGCAAGATCGGCGCTTTCTCGGCCGCCTCCAATGTGACGGGCGTCACGACGCCGGTCTATGAGGTGGCGCGCATCCTCCACAGGCACGACGCCCTGGCGCTTTTCGATTTTGCCGCGGCGGCGCCGTACGAGCGCATCGACGTGAACAGGGACGCAGAGGCTTTCTTCGACGCGCTGTATTTCTCGCCGCACAAGTTCCTTGGCGGCCCCGGGGCCAGCGGCATCCTCATCATCCACGACAGGATCTATCGCGCGGATCTTCCCCCGACCGTCGGGGCCGGAGGGACCGTCGAGTTCGTCAACTTCGACGGCCAGTCGTACGTTCCGGACATCGAAGCGCGGGAAAAAGCCGGAACGCCTGGAATCCTGCAGACTCTCAGGGCGGCGCTCGCCATGGAGCTCACGGAGAAGATGGATCCCGCGCGGATCGCGGCTCGAGAGCGGCAGCTCGTGGAGATCGCTTCCGGAATGCTCGCCGATCATCCCGGGATCGAGCTGATGGGGGTTGCCCGCCCCGATCATCGCATGCCCATCTTCTCCTTCACGGTCAGGGTCGGCCCATCCTGGCTTCATCCGCGCTTCGTTGCCGTATTGCTGAATGACCTCTTCGGCATCCAGAGCAGGGCGGGCTGCTCGTGCGCGGCTCCCTACGGACACAGGCTCCTCGGAATCGACGAGGGCAAGTCGCGCAGGATCGAGAGAATGATCATGGGCGGAAACGTCGGCCTGAAGCCGGGATGGACGCGGGTCAATTTCCATTTCCTGCACACGGACGCGGAGGTAGCGTTCATTTGTTCCGCCATCAAGTTCGTCGCTGATCATGGCGCCGCGTTTCTTCCATTGTATGAGTTCGATATCCACTCTGGAGCCTGGCGCCACAGGGAGTTCACGCCGAAGACCGACACGTTCGGGATCCACTTCGGCACTGCCGGCACGGCTCAGCCTGCGCCGGCACAGCCCGACCTTGACACGCTGTTCGCAGACTATCTCGCCGAGGGGGAAAGGCTCGCTCAGTCACTCAAAAAAAGATTCTCTGACCACAGACTTCTGGAGACTGAGCGCGACCTGATACCGTTCCTGTACAGCAGGGAGGGCCCGTGAGACCGTCGAGTGGATGGATTTCGAACGCGGGATCAGGGTCAGGAGTCTGGAGCCGCCGGAGAGGATCACCCGGATCCTCGAGCATGGGCTGCAACGGCGCTGCGGCACGCCGTTCGTCACCACCAGGTGGGGCCGCAGCGTCTTCTGGCAACGCACATTGACATCCGGCCTTTCCATCTCCCAGCTCGTCTTGACGGCCTGGGCGGCGGCGGCGACTTTCCGCGGCAGCGACAAGCGCGGTGGGGCGAACGGCGCGCGCATTCGCCTTGCCCCACGGAAGGACTGGGAAGTGAATCAGCCGACCGAACTGGCGAAGGCCCTTCAGAAGCTGGGAGCGATCCAGAAGGACTTCAACGGCGGTCGACCCGGCGGGAAGAAGGTCTCGCTTGCCGACGTGATCGTTCTCGGCGGGTGCGCGGCCGTCGAGGAAGCGGCGAAGAAGGCGGGACACAAGATTGTTGTTCCCTTTGCACCAGGACGCATGGATGCCTCGCAGGAGCAAACCGACGCGGTCTCGTTCGCTGTGCTTGAACCGATCGCAGACGGCTTCCGCAATTACCAGCGGAAGGGACCGCAAGCACGGGCAGAGGAACTGCTGATAGATCGGGCGCAGCTGCTGACGCTGACGGCTCCTGAGATGACGGTTCTGATCGGCGGGATGCGCGCTCTGAATGCAAACGTGGGGCAGTCCAAACACGGCGTCTTTACCACGCGGCCCGAGACGCTGACTAACGACTTCTTCGTGAACCTGCTCGACATGGGCACGGAGTGGAAAGCGGTATCGGAGGCGAAGGACGTGTTTGAGGGGCATGATCGCAAGACGGGCGAACTCAAGTGGACCGGCACGCGCGTCGATCTCGTCTTCGGTTCGAACTCCCAGCTCCGGGCCATCGCCGAAGTCTATGCATGTAAGGACTTCAAGGAGAAGTTCGTGAAAGACTTTGTTGCTGCCTGGAGCAAGGTGATGAATCTTGATCGCTTTGACCTCGCGTAGGTCACGAAGACGCCGGACAAGGACTACGGGGCGCACTGACAAGGTGCGCTCCGCGGGTCGAAAGGAGTCGTACTTGGCCATGTCAGCCCGAATGGCAGCAGCCCGATGGATTGTGTCATTCTTACGCATTTCAATTTTCGAAAAGAAACTGGCTGAGCCAAGAATACCCAACATCATTCAGGGTTCTGTCTCGATTTTCCCCGTGAGCCGGGATCAATCCCCTTTTTGGAGCAAATGTCTTCGATAATGGACTTAATTTAATATCATGTAATAAGTTGTGAGACATGAACTGGTGAAAGTGATCCCAAACCTGGCATTTTTTTTGCATGTCAAAGAATGAAAATCCTAATTCTCAGGAGGTGTCTATGGACCTTGTTCGTTGGACGAATGGACTTCCCGACCCATTCACAGGGTTCGATGAGCTTCAGCAGGAAATCAACAAGCTCTTCGAAGAAGCGACAAAGACCCCTGGGTCGCGGGGAATCTTTGAGAGGACCTTCTCACCTGCCCTGGATGTTCTGGAAACCCCGGACACCTACCGGGTGGTCTGTGACCTTCCAGGGATGGACATGGACGACATCGAGATTTCGCTCTCCTCGAACGTTCTCACGCTCAAGGGTGAGAAGAAAGAGGCTCCGAAGCAGGAAAGCGATCAGCTCTATCGCGAGGAGACCAGCGTCGGCAGGTTTCAGAGGACCCTTCAACTGCCCCTGGCGGTTGACGCGGATAAAGTCAGCGCCGTCCTGAAAAACGGCGTGCTCAGCATCGAGCTTCCCAAGCGCGCGGATGTAAAGCCCCGCTCAATCACAGTAAGGGCGTCATGAGAGAGGAGGTAGATCATGGCAGAGAAGGCAATCCAGCAGCGAATACGGTATATAAAACCCCGGTGCGCTGTGAGCGAAGCAAAGAACGGACAGCTCCACGTCAGTGTCGAGATGCCTGGCGTGAGCAAGGAAAACCTTGACATCAAGGTTGAGGACAACGAATTGCGGATTCTTGGTCGCCGGGAACCTGAGAGGGATGAACACTATCTGCTGCGAGAGCGGCCGCAGGGTGACTTTCTTCAAACCTTCACACTTGATGACACGGTGGATAGCAACAAGGTGGACGCTGTCCTTGAGAAGGGAATCCTGAAGATACGGCTTGATCTCAAGGAGCAGGTAAAGCCGCGGACGATAAAGATCAGAAGCGAATGATTGCTGTCGCAGGTGCGGCCAATGTCGACCTGTGACAACGCCTTTTTGCCGTCGCGGCACTTGTCTTTTGACGGAAACAACGGCGCAGAGTCTGTTGACGACAGGTCAGGACTGGGCGGGATGCGACGATCATGTACCCGCGCGGGAGATCGTCAGCATGGAACGAGCCTCTCGGGTCGTAACCATGTCTTTGTGCCCGTTGTTTTCCGCCGTTCTCAAGAACACGCAGGAACCAATTGCTGGCAAGCCCAACTCACGGCCGCACCTCCGTCTTCATGGATTACCGCGGGTGCGGCCCGTCAGAAGTCGCGATGAGGCTCGCTCAACCTTACTCAGGCATTGTGCTGGATCTGCTGGGTGCATACAGATCGGGCTCACCGCGGCTCAGCCGCAGAGCTGACCGTCATCTTCCCGTCTGCTCGACCTTTACGCTCTTCATCTGGGCAATCGGAGACTCCTTGAGGAAAAGAGCCAGGACAATTGCCACCAGGGCCAGAGCGACCAGTCCCAGCAGGGATGCCGTCATCGAGCCGTCCGGCGCTTTCAGCGCGTCCATGAGGAAGATGAAGATGATGCCCGAGATCTGTCCCGCGACGATCAGCAGCGTGTTCGAGGTTCCCTCGGGCGCGGGGAGCGTCATTTCCGCGCCGTACTGGAAGCCGACGGGACCGGCGCTTAGAAGGAAGAAACCGAACACGAAGGAGGCGACAAGCAGCAGCCAGTAGCTGGTCGCGAACGTCACGCCCAGAAGTCCGGGGATCAGTCCGACCAGGGCGATGATCACGAACGGCTTTCGCCGGCGCACCGTGTCGGAGATGATGGGCAGGATGAATGCTCCGACGATTCCGCCGATCAGCATGAGGCCTCCTGCCAGACCCGCCTGCGACGTGGAGAACCCGCGCGGGCCGACGATCTCCTCGATCCACGTGGTGATTCCGTTGAACATCCCCAGCCCGACAAAGAAAATGGCGAGCAGAAACAGGAAGTCCCGGCGCCGCATCATGCTTCGAAGCCCGTCGAACATGAGAGAACGCACCTCGTCCTGGGGCCTTCCCACCGGGGTAGGTGGCTTCTCCCGGATGACGACGATGAAAAACAGTGCCGCCACCGCTCCCGCGACCCCGGCAATGAGGAGCATGCCCTTCATGCCGTAGCTCGCGGTCAGCATGGGAGTGACGATGAGGCTGAGCAGGACCCCGAGATAAATGGAAAGCGTTCCCAGGCCGGTTGCGGTGGCACGCTCATCAGCGGGGAACCATCGGCCCGCAATCTTGGTTGTCGCGCCGAGCACGAGGGGCTGGCCCACTGCAATGCCCACCTGGGACACGAACACCATCGCGAAGTTGTTGGCGAAGATCCCGCGGGTCAGGCCGAAGACCGCCGTGAGAACGGCCCCGAGGGAGACGGCTGCCCTGATTCCCCAGGTGTCGATGAGCCACGCCGAGGGAAGGAAGATCAGTATATAGACTGCCATGAAGCACAGTGACAGCAGACCGATTGCGAGGTCCGTCGTGTTGTAGAACTTCATGGCTTCGCTCGTTATGGGAGCGAACGTGATCCAGAGGGCCTGGTTCATTCCCGTGATAAGCATGAAGGCGGCAAGGATCAGCCAGCGGTAAGGATACACTCGTACTGTTGATTCTCTCATGAGCGCCTCCTGTTTGATTGATTACGCTGAAATATATGGGGGCCAGGGCGGGGAAGCAAGCGGGAACATCTCCCGGGGCCTCACGCTGTTCGACGGGAGTTTCTTTCCGGCGCGGACTGACGACTCGTCATCCTGATGATGGCCGCCGCGAGGCCAACGAGCACGACCGCCAGGGCCAGGTAGAACCAGAATCCCCCCCGAATACCCACGGTCTGCGCCAGAAGTGCCATGAGGAACGGGAACGTGAACGAGCCCACTCCTCCTCCGGTTGTAACTGCCCCGACCGCCATGCCGCTCTTGTTGAACCGGCCGACGATGGCGATCGACAGGGGGTAGATTCCAGACATTCCAAGTCCTGTCAGGAAAACTGCAATTGCGACAGCCCACGGGGAGGTGACAAGGAGGACAAGGCCCAGGGCCGCGGCACACAGAATCGTGAGCCCGAGGACCGGATACTCCTGTCGCGAGCCCCGGTAGAGAACGGACAGGGAGAAGCGCCCCACGAGGAGCCCGATCCAGAACAGGGAGACGGCAAACGCCCCCGTGGCGGGAGACGCACCGAGCGCGCGGACAAAGTATTCCGATATCCACGTGGATACGCCCAGCTCCGCTCCCACGTACAGAAGAAGAAAAACCGTGATCAGGAGCAGGAGGGGCTGCAGCATCAGCCTCAGGCCCGTGCGGGTTCCCTGTTCCTCGTTCTGACGGATTCTCGGGAAAGGGGAAACTCCGAACAGGATGCCCATCAGCGCGAGCACGATCGCAGTTGCCGCGAAGACGCCGAGCCCTCCGCCTCCCGCGCCGAGGAGGAGCCCCAGAGCGGCAGGACCGACGATGCCGCCCACGCAGAACGCGGCGTGAACGAGGTTCAGGAGCCTGCTCTGGCCTTTTCTCTCCATGTGCATTACTTCGAGGTTCGTGACGACTTCGATTGTTCCCTGGCACAGCCCGACACAGAGGTTCAAGAAGAGGTTCAGCCAGGGAGACGGCCATCGGATGAAAAGCGACAGGCTCACGGCACCCAGAGCAAGCCCGACGATCAGCACTCTCCGTGGCGCAATTCTCTGCACGAGGATTCCGCAAACGAACGTCGAGACGAAATAGCCCACCGCGTTGGCGGCCAGTACGGTTCCCGTCAGCGCATACGACCAGCCGAAGGTGCGGATGATGTGCGGCAACGCAGCGCCAATGATCGTAAAGACCGCTCCGAATGTGGCAAACCCCAGGAGGAAAAGAAAGTACAGGCGGCGCGTTGGACGATCAGAGATGTCGATCATGCCGGGCATTTTCCGCCATCCTTGCAGAGCAGGGCGCGTTGGTCAAGCTCATGCGCCGTTGGAAGAAGGCGTGGCAATCGCCTCGGGCTTCAAGTACAGTCGTGATTCAGGAGAAGGGAAATGGCAGAGACAAAGACCGCGGCGATGATCGTGGACAAAGACTTCGTGATCTCCGAGGTGGATCAGCGGATGTACGGCTCCTTCGTCGAGCATCTCGGCCGTGCCGTGTACGGCGGCATCTACGAGCAAGGCCATCCGACGGCGGATGAAGACGGCTTCCGGCGCGACGTGCTGGACCTGGTCCGAGAGCTGCGGGTGTCGATCGTGCGCTACCCGGGGGGCAACTTCGTCTCCGGGTACAATTGGGAAGACGGGGTCGGCCCGCTCTCGGAGCGGCCGCGCAGGCTGGAGCTCGCGTGGCGCACGGTCGAGCCGAACTGGGTCGGCGTCAACGAGTTCGTCCGTTGGGCGGGGAAAGCCGGAGCCGCTGTCAACATGTCGGTCAATCTCGGGACCCGGGGTCCCGACGAAGCCCGCGCCCTGGTGGAATACTGCAACCACCCCTCGGGATCGTTCTGGAGCGATCTGCGCGTGTCGCACGGCCAGAAGGAGCCGCACCGGATCAAGCTGTGGTGTCTTGGCAACGAGATGGACGGTCCCTGGCAGATCTGCCACAAGACACCTGCCGAGTACGGCCGGGCCGCCCTAGAAACAGCCAAGGTCATGCGCTGGGTGGATCCCGGGATCGAGCTTGTCGCCTGCGGGAGCTCATTCCCGAAAATGCCCACGTTCCCCGACTACGACGCCACGGTTCTCGACCACGTGTACGACCACGTGGATTACGTGTCGCTGCACAGCTACTACGGCAACCAGGAGAACGACACGGCGAACTTCCTCGCAAAGTCCCTCGAGATGGATTCCTACATCGGGAGCGTCGTCGCGGCCTGCGATCTCACCCGGGCGCGAAAGCGCAGCAGGAAGCAGGTCAACCTCTCTTTCGACGAGTGGAACGTGTGGTATCATTCCCTGGAGGCCGACCGGAGGATCGCGCCCTGGACCATTGCTCCGTCGCAGGGTGAGGACCGGTACACGTTCGAAGACGCGCTCCTTGTCGGATGCCTTCTCATCACCCTCATGCGGCACGCGGACCGGGTCAAGGTGGCCTGCATCGCGCAACTGGTGAACGTGATTGCTCCCATCATGACAGCCACCGGCGGTCCCGCATGGAGGCAGACAACGTTCTACCCCTTCCTGCATGCATCCCAGTTCGGACGGGGAACGGCCCTGCAGACAATCGTGAGCTCGCCGAAGTACGACAGCCGGGATTTCACCGATGTGCCGCTCCTGGAATCAGTGGCGGTGCACAATGCCGGCCGAGGCGAGCTCAGCATTTTCGCCGTGAACAGGGGCCGGGACGTCGACCTGGCCCTTGAGTGCGACCTGCGCGGCTTCGGCACTTTCACGGGCGTCAGCCACACCGTCATGGTCAACCGCGACCTGAAAGCGGTCAACACTGCCGCCGCACAGCCGGTTGCCCCTCGGGAGGCAGCCGGCGCAGTGCTGGAAAAAGGTCGTCTCCGCGCGATGCTGCCGGCGTTGTCCTGGAATGTTTTCCGCGTGGGCGTCCGTCGATGACGCCCCGCCGGCACGATCTGCCCACGGATCCCCGGAGCGACCTCGAGCGGATCGCAAGGGCGGCCCTCGAGTCAGTCGATGCACGGGCACTCGTCGCCAGAAGCCTGCGAGTCGACGGCGGCGTGCTCCGCGTGGAAACGTCGGAATCCACGAAGGGTTTCGACCTTGCCCGGTTTGACGCCGTGTTTGTCATCGGCTTCGGCAAGGCAGCCGGACCCATGGCGCGGGCCGTTGAAGCGGCCCTCGGGTCGAGGATCGACAGTGGCCTCATCGTCGTGAAACCTGGCCGCGAGGCGCCCCTGGACAGGATCCGCCAGGTTCCGGGAGGACACCCCGTTCCAGACCACACCAGCGTGCGGGCGGCGCATGAGGTGGCCGCTCTCGCCGACCAGGCGGATGAACGGACACTCGTGATCACGTTGATCTCGGGAGGCGGCTCCTCGCTCGTCGCTGCGCCGCTCGACTATGCAGGCTGGAACCTGACCCTCACCGACATCCAGGATACCACGCGTCAACTCCTTGCGTGCGGCGCGACGATCGAGGAGATCAATTGCATCCGAAAGCACCTTCTGCTTCTGGCCGGCGGCAGGCTGGCCCGGAGGATCGCCCCTGCACCCTCGATCAGCCTCGTGTTGTCGGACGTCGTCGGGGACGACTTTCAGACCATAGCGTCAGGTCCGACCTGCCCTGATGCAACGACGTACGGCCAGGCTCGATCGATCATCGATGACCGGGGGATCGGGGCAGCGGTTCCGAAGGCTGTCATGGACTTCCTCGGCGCGGGAGCGCGCGGAAAGATTCCCGAAACCCCCAAGCCCGGCGCATCGGAGATTTCCGGCGTCACCCACGTCCTCGTCGGCACCAACCTCCTGGCTCTGCGAGGGGCGGCACGGGAAGCGGAGAGGCTCGGCTATAACACGATCATTCTCACCTCCCGCCTTGTCGGGGAGGCACGGGAAGCAGCCGGCGTGATCGCTGCCGTTGCCCGGGACGTGGCGCGGAGCGGCCTTCCCCGAGCACGGCCTGCCTGCCTCCTGGCAGGCGGTGAGACGACAGTCACCGTCCGCGGGGACGGCAAGGGAGGGAGAAACCAGGAGATGGCATTGGCTTTCCTCACAGAGGGAGAGAGGGATCCGGACGCTCTTTCCGGAACGTATTTTCTGTCCTTCTCCACCGATGGCGAAGACGGGCCGACTGATGCCGCCGGCGGGTTCGCGCTCCCTTCCTTCGCCGGGGCTGCTCGGGCCGCAGGGCTGCGAATCACCGATTCCCTTCGCAGGAACGATTCCTACACGCTCTTGAGGAAGCTCG
>DATKLB010000121.1:0-10075 GCA_035542615.1 Spirochaetia bacterium
ACTCCGTTCGAGTTCCAGAAGGCCATTGCTGAAGGAAACGATCCCCCTGCCGACACTGTCGTAGAAACGGAGAATCAGATCAAACAGAAGAAGGTCAAGATACTGATCTACAACGAACAGACCGTCTCTCCCATCACCACAAAAGCGCAGGCGGACGCCAAGGCGGTCAGCGTCCCCGTCGTTGGCGTGACCGAGACCATGCCCCCGGGAGAAACGTACCAGACGTGGATGCTGCGCCAGCTTGACGAGCTGCGCAGCGCTCTCATCACCGCCGGCTCATGAGCGCTCCCGCCCTGATGCCCGAGCCCCGCCCACGGCCCGTCATTTGCGCCGAAGGGGTTCGCGTCGACCTCGGAGGACAGACCATCTTCGCGGACGTGACCTTTGCCATCGAGGACGGCGAGCTTGTCGGGATCCTCGGCCCCAACGGCGCGGGCAAGAGCACGCTGCTCAAGGTGGTCCTCGGGCTGGTGAAGCCGGTGTCGGGCAGGGTTTCAGTCCTCGACCAGCCCGCCGGCCGCGCGAATGCGCGCATCGGATACGTGCCTCAGTTTCGCGCAATCGAGGCGGAGACGACTCTGCGGGCACGCGACGTCGTTCGCTTCGGCCTGGACGGGAACCGCTGGGGGCCCGGCTGGCCCAGCCGGGCCCGGGAGAAGCGCATTGACGCCGTGCTGGAAGAAGTGGACGGTCGGGAGCTGGCCAAGGCGGCGATGGGAGAGCTTTCGGGAGGCGAGCGGCAGCGCCTTCTCATCGCCCAGGCGCTTTTGAGCGGCCCTCGGCTCCTGCTCCTCGATGAGCCGCTCGCGAGTCTCGACCTGGGACGGGAGCAGGAGATCATCGCGCTCATCCGGCGCGTCTGCAGATCGCGCGGCGTGGCCGTCCTTTTTGTCACTCATGACGTGAACCCCCTCCTGTCCGACTTGGACAGGGTGCTCTATCTCGCCAACGGGAGGAGCGCCATCGGGCCACCCGACGAGGTGATCACTCGGGAGATCCTGAGCGACCTGTATGGCGCGCCCGTGGAAGTCGTGAAAACCGGGGGCAGGGTCTTTGTCGTGGGCGCGCGGATATGACGGCCATGCTCGAGCTGCTCCGCTACCCGTTCATCGTCAACGCCCTGGTCACGGGATCCGCGGTTGCAGTCGCTGCCGCGGCGAGCGGCTACTTCATGGTGTGCCGCCGCGCGACCTTTGCGGGGCACGCGCTCCCGAACATCGGCTTTGCCGGGGCCGCGGGGGCCGTTCTCCTTGGAATCGAGCCCGTCTACGGCCTTTTCGCAATCACCGTTCTTGCAGCCGTGGCGATCGGCCTCATCGGCCGTGACCTGCGGGACCGCGACGTCACTGTCGGCGTGGTCATGACGTTCGCTCTCGGCCTGGGATTTCTGTTTCTGGCCCTCTACTCCGGCTACGCGCAGAGGGTCTACGGAATCCTCTTTGGAAGCATCCTCGGCATCAGCGTGCAGGCCGCCCGCGTCACGGTGGCCGCGGCGGCGACTTCGATTGCCGTGCTGGGGATTCTCTACCGGCCGCTCCTGTTCAGCACGTTCGATCCCGAGCTTGCCCTGGCTCGCGGCGTGCCCGTCTCCCTTCTTTCCGTGCTCTTCCTCGTCGTCCTCGCGATCATCTCTTCCCTGGCCGTGCAGGTGATGGGAGCTCTTCTCCTGTTCACCCTGCTGGTGGGGCCGGCGGCAACCGCGACCCGGCTCGTGAAGACGCCTCTTTGGGCGATCATGGTCTCCGTTGCTCTTGGGCTGCTGTACGTCTGGCTGGGCATGGCGTTCGCCGCCGTGAACGGGACAATTCCGGTGAGCTTCTGCATTGCATCGCTGTCATTCATCGTCTACCTTCCCGTGCGCCTTTTCGTGCGCTCCGAGGGTCGGAGGCGCAGGGGGAACACAACCGCCACGGGGCAGCTTGCATGAACCTCGAGCTGCTCGCCTCCGACGTGTTCCGCAATGCGATGATCGCGGGAACGATTGCCGCCGCGGTGACGGCGCTGGTCGGGTACTTCGTCGTTCTTCGCGCGCAGGCATTCGCGGCGGAGTCGCTGCTGGACGTATCTTTTGCCGGGGCCACGGGAGCGGCCCTCTTGGGGATCGCGCCGATTCTGGGAGCGGCTGTCCTCGGCCTGGGAGCCGCCTTGGGCATCGGAGCGCTGGGGGAAAAGGCCCGTGAACGCAGCGTGGAAATCGGGATGGTCGTGTCGTTTGCCCTCGGCCTCGGGATCTTTTTCCTCAGCCTCTACGCACGCGGGAGCGCGTCCCACGCAAATGCGGGAATGGCCATCCTGTTCGGTTCGCTGCTCAGCGTTCGTCCGCAGGACATCATGCGCCTGATCGGCATTTCGGCCGTCGTCCTTGGGGGGTTTGCCGGAGTCTTCCGTCCGCTCCTCTTTGCAACGGTCGATCCTGAAGGAGCACGCGCGCGGGGCGTGCCGGTCCGCCTCCTCTCAACGCTCTTCCTTCTCATCCTGGCGCTGGCTGCAGCCGCAGGCGCCCTTGCTGTCGGAATCCTCCTTGCCGCGGCGCTCCTGATCGCGCCGGCCGCGGCTGCCGTCCGCCTTTCGCGGCGCCCCGCGAGCACGCTCCTGCTCTCCCTGTGCCTCGGCATAGGCATCACCTGGGGAGGCATTCTGATTTCATTCCTGCGGCCCTGGCGCCACCCGCCGGTGGGATTTTCCGTATCGGCCCTGGCGGCGGCGGTCTATTTCATCGCGGTGGCGGCAAGCCCCAGAGCCTATGCACGCCGGGGGAAAACGATTATCATCGGAGACAACGCGGAAACAGCTCAATGGACGTTCAAAAGAGGGACATCGAGAAAAGGATCAACGCGGCTTTCCAGGAGCTCGGCGAAAGGCGGACCGAGCCACGCCGGGCCATAGCAAAGAACCTGATTCGCCTCGGACATGCCGGCGCCGCGTTTTCCGCGGATGAGCTGCTCAAGAAGCTGCGCCGCACCAACCCGCGGATCGGACGCGCTACCGTTTACCGCTCCATCGACAAGCTCGTCCGGATGAAGGTGCTGGACCGAATCGAGTTCGCCGATGGCACGCATTCCTTCCGCCTGTGCGAAAGCGACGGGCACCACCACCACCTCGCCTGCACGAAGTGCCACCGCGTGATCGAGCTGGACTTCTGCCTCGAGTCTGACATGATCGCCGCCATCGGGAAGCGGGAGAGCTTCGAGATCGACGATCATTCCATTACCCTCTTCGGTCTTTGCCGGGAGTGCCGACACTAAGAACGATGCGTGCTGTGCGTGCTTCTTCCGCCCTGTGCGTCTGCTTTCTGATTGCCGCGGCAGCCTGGGCAGGAACCTGGATCACGCCGGAGTTTTCCCTCTCCCTCGATGACCTGCGCGGGATGACAGCCTCCCTGCCCGCGGACATCCGGGAGGGAGTTCTCGCCCGCCCCTCTGCGTTCCTCGGGCTCGCGGGGAAAGTGCTCGACCAACCGGCAGACCTTTTTGTTCTCGTGGACAAGCAGCACCCTCTCGCGGCGGACTACGTCCCCGCAGACCTTGTACCTCTGAAAACCTACCACCTTCGCACCACGTGGCCGGGCCTGCTTCTGCGAAAAGCTATCATGCCTGCCGTGCTCGAGATGACCGCAGCCGCCCGACGGGACGGCATCACCCTCACTTTTTCTTCCACCTACCGGTCCTACGAGTACCAGCAGGGTCTTTTCGAGCGTGAAGTGAAGATGTACGGCAGGGAGACGGCGGAAAGGGAGTCAGCGCACCCGGGGTACTCCCAGCATCAACTCGGGACAGCAATTGATTTCGGCACGATCAGCGACGGCTACGAGAAAACGCGTGAAGGCCAGTGGGTTTCGGCCCATGCCTGGGAATACGGATTCACCCTTTCCTATCCCGTCGGGTATGAGCAGGTCACGGGGTACCGCTACGAGAGTTGGCACTATCGCTATATCACCCGGCCCGGAGCGGCAATGCAGCGGGAGTTTTTCGGGGACATCCAGCAGTATTTTCTCGAGTTCCTCAACGACAACCGGGCCACCCTGGAACAGATGCGCCTGAGGCAGGGATCGGGGCCATGAAAGACGAGAGCACGCGGCTCCCTCTGCACAACGAGTCCGAGGCTTCTCTCCTGCACGGGATTCTGGAAGAGGATGGCGTGCCGCACCTCATCCGCTCCTACCACGACCGGGCGTACGACAAGCTGTGGCAGATGCAGGAGGGCTGGGGCTACGTGGAGACCTCGGTCCGCTTCGCCAGCGGCGTGAGGGCGCTGCTGGAAGTATTGAGGAAGAACAGGCCTTCCTCAGAGCTGGGCAAGGAAGAGGACTAGCCCGAAGAGAAAGAGTATCGCCGCCCCGGCGATCTCGACCGCCCTGCGGACTTTCGAGTCCCGCTCCTCATGGACGCCCGCCACTGCCCGAATGGCGCCTCGCTTCACCAGGATGACGATCGCCCCCGTTGCGCTGATCGTCGTGCCCATCCCCAGGGAAATCGATGAGACGGCAAGAACGCTCACCGCCAGCATGTGCAGGGAGAGAGCGAAAAGGATCACTGCCACCGCCCCGGGGCACGGAATGACTCCGGCGGGCACCGCGATGCCGATCAGATTGCGGAGCGTGAGCCCGGTCGCCGGCGCGCGCCCGGCCGCGGCGGAATGATCGTGGGAGTGACCCTTGCCTGCGGCTCTGCGCACCAGCATGAATGCGCCGATCAGCGTGATAACGGCGAACGTGGCGAGCTGGATGTAGTGATTGGCCTGCTCCACGCCCGTGGCGAAGATGCCGCGGATGAGGTAGTACAGCACGAGGACCACGGTCAAAGCAGAAAGCGCATGCACGCCCGCCACCAGGTACCCGATGATGAAGCTGTGGCGGATCTTGCTCTCATTGGCAAGGAAGAAGGAAGAGACGATCGTCTTGCCGTGCCCTGGCCCCGCGGCGTGAAAGACGCCGTATGCCAGGGCAAGGGCGATGACCACGAGCAGGCCGCCGACCGAGCGGGAACCCTTGAGCGCCCGTGTCATGCCGGCAAGGCTGTCGTTGAGCGTCTTCTGGACGGGCGCCATCACGTTGAACAGGAAGGCTGAAACCCCGGATGTCACGAGGGCGAAAACCCCTGTCCGTGGCCTGGTGTTATGGGAGGTGAACGGATTGGGCGCCTCCTGCGCAAAGCAGGAGGCTGAGGCCAGGACCAGCACGAGCGCGAGCGCGGTTCTCTTCACGACCCCTCCTTGAACCGGATGACGAGCTGGTCCGGCATGTACTGCCCTGGCCACACGGGCTTCACCTTCGTCTTCTCGATCGACAGGCCGACGGAGACGCCCTGGTCCCCTTTCACAGCGACATCATCTGCATGCATCAGGTCGAAGGCAACGAAGTAGGTGTCGTCATACACTGTCACCCGCACTGTCTGCTCTTCAGCAGAGACAGGCAGGTCCAGCGGAACGAAGAAGGAATAGACGAGCTGCTTTCCCTCGACCACGCTGGGGGTGAATTGCTCGATGCGGATCTTCTTCAGCGGCTTCTTCCCGACAAGGAAAGCGAGGAAGTAATGGTAGTTCTCCAGGTTGTCGAAGGCGCCAGACTTGATCTGGCCGGTCACTCGCGCGCTGAAGTTCCCGTCGACGTCGGGTTTGAAATCCGTGAGGATCATCTCGGAGAACATGTCATCGAACGCCCAGCGGAACGTCAATCCCTTGAGCACCTTGCCATCGAAAAGAAGAGTCATCTTGTTGTTGATGAACACATGGGGATGCGCGAAAGCGGCGGAAGCCGCGGCCACCGCGAAGACAAGAGCGAGAGCAGACCTCCGGAGGATCACTCCGATCCTCCAAAGGCGACACTCGCGTCGATGGTGCCGCCCGCACGGATCCCGAATCTCGACCCGAGGCAATCGTTCAGTCGAACGGCGGCGTTCATGATGGCGCGAAGAGGCACGTTTTCCCCGGGGGCGAAGCGCTTCGCCACGCGCTCGAAATACGCGGGCGCGAATCGGATGGGCTGCTGCATGAGATAGGCCTGGAACTCGTTGACGGTGAGGTAGCGGTACCCCGCGTCGTAGCCAAGCTGGTCGAGGAACGCGATGAAAAACCTCCGCGTCCGCTGGTCAAGGGAATCCCAGAGCTGGAAGCAGAACGCGCGGTACTCGGGAGAAGCGAAGAAAATCCCGTGAAAAGATTCGTGCGTAAGCAGGAGCCGACGCTCGATCCAGGACGACGAACGGGAGATCGAGATCACCCCCCCGACACCCGGCTCGAATCGATCGCGGACAATCGTAACGATGCCTTCCTCCAAGGCGAGGTCCCGCAGCGTGACCTCCTCGGGATTCAGCGGAAAATCGACCCTTTGCGCCGCGTTGAAGAACGATGCAAGCCCCTGCGGGCCGTAATCGTGCGCATTCCACCCATGCAGCTTCGAAAGCTCGCCGTTGTCGAGAAGCCGACCGCGAAACCCCCGTTTCTCCAGGAAGAATGCCAGACGGGAGAACATTCTGTCCTGGAGGGCAAAGTCTGCGGTGTCGATGACAAGGATCGAGGGAAACCGGTCCCAACGGTACAGATTGAAGGGAGGATCATCAGCGCCCGGAGCGGAAGCGGCAAGCACGGTTTTCAGGGAGACGACGGGAAGTGCAGCGCTCGACTGCGCGGCGGCAGACAACACAGCAACCAGCGCGAATGCACAAAAAAACGATCGAATCGGCAAACCCACGATGCTGACTGAGCCGCGCCTTTCATCCTTGAATATCGTCAGAGTCGCGCCATTGGGAAAGCGCGGCCCGATTGCTTCCGTCGACCTGCGCGGCTACACTGACGCGGTGGACCTTGCTTTTCGGGATCTCGGCGGCGACGGTCCCGCGATCGTCTTCCTTCACGGCCTCTTCGGCTCGTCGCAGAACTGGGCTGGAATGGGCCGCCGCCTTTCGCACCTCGGCCGCTGCCTGCTTCTCGACCTTCGCAATCACGGGGATTCTCCGCATGCTCCGACGCATACTCTTGCCGACTGCATGCAGGACGTGGTGGACTGGGCCCAGCTCCACGCTCATGCTCCATTGCGGCTGATCGGCCATTCCATGGGCGGGCTCGTGGCCATGGGGTTTGCCCTCACCCATCCCGAGCTGACCGCGGGGGTGGCTTCCCTGGACATCGCGCCCCGCGTCTACGCGCGCGAGCACGGGCGAGAGCTTCGGGCGCTGCGCACCGATATCAGCCTCTGCCGCTCGCGCGCGGAGCTCGACGCGCTGATCTCTCCCATCCTCCCCGACGCCGCGATGCGCCAGTTCATCCTCACGAACGCCGTGCACGACGGGGAGGGGTTTCGGTGGCGGCTGAATGTGCCGGTCCTGGCGACATCCACCCTGAACGGGGACTTTGTCAATGTGCATGGGCGCTTTGACGGCCCCGCGACGCTTGTGGCAGGCGGACGTTCGCCCTACGTCACCCGGGCAGACCATGCCGTCATGCTTCACTATTTTCCGCGCGCAGTGATCAGGACGATACCAGGCGCCGACCACTGGCTCAATGCAAGCGCTGCGGACGAGGTTGCCGGTATCCTCACGGAGTTCCTCCATCGCACAATGGCGGATGCAATAAAAGAGCCGGGTTTCCGTCCCTGATGGTATGAGCGCGGAGACGCAGAAAAAGCGTATCGCCGATTTCCTTGGAACCGAATGGAACAAGCTCGTCGGCTACGTGCGCTCATGGATCGAGGACAGCGGGGACCGGGACGCGGAGGACATCGTCCAGGACGTGATTGCCGGCGTTTTCGAAAGGGCCGACGTCATGGGCCCGATCGAGGACCTGGCCGCCTACTTCTACCGCTCCCTGAGAAACCGGATCGTGGACGCCTATCGCAGAGGCTCGAAAAAAACCGTGGCTCTCACGGAGCCCGTTCTCGACGAGCGCTACGAGGCATCCATGCAGGCTGAGTGGAAAGAGAACAGGGAGAAGCTGTTCGAGGCCATCGACTCCCTGGTCCCCGCGCAGAAGTCCGTGCTCGTGGCAACCGAGCTGGAAGGGAGAAGCTTCCGGGAGCTCTCGGAGGAATGGGACGTCCCCATCGGCACCCTTCTGGCGCGGAAACACCGGGCGATCCATGCGCTGCGAAAGGCGCTCGAGGGAGGAACTGCATGACAGATACGGAAAAGCGGGAGGGCTGGCACACGCACTACCACCGGCCCGGCCTGAGAGGGCTGCGCATCGCCGGAATGGTCCTTGCGGGAGTGGCATTCGCCGCCGTCTTTGCCCTGATCTTCGGCTGGCTCGTGATGGTCCTGTGGAACTGGATCATGCCTCCGGTCTTCCATCTCGGGGAGATCGGCTACTGGCAGGGTTTCGGGATCCTGCTTCTAGGAAAGATCATCTTCGGAGCCCATGGAAGCCGCGGTGGTCACGGCGGCGGATGGCGTGGTCCCCCGTGGAAGAGGGGCGGCCCGTGGCACAGGAACGGCTGGCGGGATGACAGGGAATGGTGGCGGTATGCCCATGACTTCTGGAAGGAAGAGGGCCGTGAAGCATTCGAGCGCTTCATGGAACGCAAGAAGACAGGAGGCGCCGCAACGTCCGAGACACGGGAAGCGTAGGATAGAAGGGGGGCCGAGGCCCCCCTTCTCGTCTGGTCATGGCAGTCGGGAAAAGACAGGCCGCCGTTGACAGCCCTCCCTAGGAGTCCTATGGTGGCCAGCGCATGAGCAGGAGCCTCGAGGACCGTCACGAGAAGTTCGCGACATGGATGGGGATCATCGGAAACGCCATCCTCTTCGCGGGCAAGGTCTTCGTGGGCTTTTCCTTCAACTCCATCGCTATCATCTCGGACTCCTTCAACTCCCTCGCGGACATCATCGCATCGACAATCGTATTCGTCAGCGTCAGGAGCTCGTACAAGGGCCCCGACGCCGATCATCCCTTCGGGCACAAGCGGGCGCAGCCGATCGCCGGGCTTGTTGTGGCCATTTTCATGGGGATCGTCGGCTTCGAGATCATCACCCAGTCGGTGACGCGCCTTTTCACCGGAGAGGAGATCCTGAAGGGCATTCTCCCGATCATCGTGCTGGCCTGCGTCCTGGTGATCAAGCTGGGAATGTACCTCTACGCGCGGATCACGGCCACGCGCACGGGCAGCATCGCCCTCATGGCATCGGCCACGGATCACAGAAACGACGTCCTCATATCGGGGGCCGTCATCGTGGGCGTCGCGGCGTCCAACCTCGGCTTCCCCATGTTCGACCCCATTGCCGCGATCGTGGTCGGCCTGTGGATCATCCGCTCGGGCTTCGCCATCGGCAGATCGAATATCAAGTACCTCATGGGCGAGGCTCCGCCTGCCGCCATGGTCGACGCAATCAAGACTCGGGCCCGGGCAGTGCCCGGCGTGCAGGGCCTGCATGACGTGCTCGCGCACTACGTGGGCACCAGTATCGAGGTGGAGATCCACGTGGACGTGGACAGGCGTCTCTCCGTCGAACAGGCCCACGATATCGGGGAGAGAGTCCAGCAGGAAGTCGAGCGCGTCAACGGGATCTCGCGCGCCTTCGTCCACATCGACCCTCTGGAAGTCAGGTAGAGCCGCTCCTGGTCAGCCCTATCCTTTCACGGATCCCGCAAGCAGCCCGCTCATGAAGTAGCGGCTGAGGAAGATGTAGATGAGCAGTGTCGGCAGGGCGGCAATGAGCGCGCCGGCCATCTGCACATTCCATTCCACGGAGAAGCTGCCCGCCAGGTTATTCAGCGCCACCGTGATGGGTTGCAGCGCCGGTCGGCTGGTGACCACCACGGCAAAGAGAAAATCATTCCAGATCGAGGTAAACTGCCAGATCATGACCACCACGAACCCCGGCAGCGACAACGGGAAAAGAACGTTCGCGTAGATTCCAAGGATCCCGGCGCCGTCGATCTTGCTTGCCTCCAGAAGCTCATCCGGAATTGCGGCGTAATAGTTGCGGAAGATCAGCGTGGTGATGGGAATCCCGTAGACCACGTGAGTGAAGATCAGTCCGCCGCGGGTGCCATAGATGCCGACGTTCTGCAGGACGCGGACAAGCGGGATCAGGATGCTCTGGTAGGGAATGAACATGCCGAAAAGAAGGAGCGGAAAGAGCAC
>DATKLB010000122.1:0-14943 GCA_035542615.1 Spirochaetia bacterium
TCGATCGGGATAGCTGCCGAAAAAGGCTCCAGCGGCAGCTCGGCGTCGCCAACCTGAAGGGTTTCGGTCTTCGGGACGACTCCCCGGAGATCGTTGCCGCGGGAGTCCTCCTGGAGTACCTCGGTGAAACCTCCAAGCGGGGACTGGATCACATGACCTCGCTCGCCATCTATGCGGATCGAACCTACGTGGAGCTGGACGAAGCCTCTCAGCGGAACCTGGAGCTCATCGCCAACCTGCAGGACGGAAGCCGGAAGTTCAGCCTTCTCTCGGTGCTCGACCAGACCCGCACCTCTCCCGGCGCGCGCAGGCTCCGCCGGTGGATCCTGACCCCGCTCAAGGACCTGTCTGCCATAGAGCACCGACTCGGAGCAGTCGATACGCTGTACCACGACCAGGTTCTCCTCGCGCGGCTGCGCGGGATGCTCGGTTCGGTCCTGGACCTCGAGCGTCTCACCGCCCGAGTGGCGATGGAAAGGGCTCACGGGAAGGACCTTCTGGCCATATCATCCAGCCTGCTCGCGGTGCTCGGCATCGGAGAGCTCCTTTCGCAGGCCGGCCACACATCGCTGGCAGGTCCACTTCTCGGGCGTGAAGACGTGATGAAGGAGCTCTCCGGCCTTCTTTCCCGGGCCATCTGCGACGAGCCTGCGATCGTTCTCAACGAGGGGAACCTCATCAGGCGGGGCTTCGACCAGGAGCTCGACGGGCTTCATGCGTTGAAGGACAACGCCCGCGAGATTCTGGAAAAGTACCTGGAGGAGGAGCGGGCGGGGACGGGCATCGGATCCCTGAAGCTGCGCTACAACAGGATCATCGGCTACTCCTTCGAAGTGACGAAGTCGAATCTCCGCCACGTGCCGTCCCACTTCATCCGCCGGCAGTCTCTGGTCGGCGGCGAGCGTTTCACGACGGACAGGCTTGTCGACCTGGAGTCCCAGATCAACGATGCCTCGGAGAGAGTCGTTGAAATCGAAAGGACTCTTTTCCTGCAGGTGCGCGCGAAAGTGAAAGAGGCGGTCCCCTGGCTCCTGGAGTTGTGTGAGGCAGTCGCGGAGCTGGACGTCTTTCAATCCCTGGCGTTTGCCGCCACGGTGCATGGGTACACCCGGCCCGTTCTCAGCAACGACACCACGCTGGTCATCCGGGACGGCCGGCACCCCGTCGTGGAGGCCCACCTTCCCGGCGGTGCGTTCGTGCCGAACAGTCTCGACCTTTCCGCGCGGGGAAAATCGTGCGTCATCCTGACCGGCCCCAACATGGCGGGCAAATCGACTTTCCTGAGGCAGGTCGCCCTGATCACGCTCATGGCTCAGGTGGGATCGTTCGTGCCCGCAGCGGAAGCGAGGATCGGGCTTGTCGACAGCATTTTCTGCAGGGTGGGCGCGTCAGACAACCTTGCCCGGGGCGAGTCGACTTTCCTGGTTGAGATGAATGAGACCGCCCACATCCTGCGGGCCGCGACGAAGAACAGCCTTTTGATCATGGATGAGATCGGCCGGGGCACGAGCACGCGGGACGGGCTTGCCATTGCCAGGGCCGTGTGCCTTTTCATCCTGGGACGCATCGGTGCCCGAACCCTGTTCGCAACTCATTTCCATGAGCTGACCGACCTCGACCACCCGGCAGTCGTCAACCTGTCCATGGATGTGCGTGACCAGGGCGGCGAGATCGTGTTCCTCAAGCGCGTCAGGGAAGGTCCGTCGAGCAACTCGTACGGCATCCACGTGGCAAAGCTCGCGGGTCTGCCATCTGAAGTGCTCGTTCAGGCGGAACAGCTGCTTGGCGAGTCGGCGCCGCGGATCGCATCGCAAAGCCCAACTGCTTCCCAAAGCCAGGCAGCTTCGCGAGCCCACACTCAAGGCCAGCTTTTTTCCCCCGAAGAGCTCGTGATCAGGGAGATACGGGGCCTTGCCGTGGATTCCACGACTCCGCTGGAAGCCATCAACCGAATCTCCCGCTGGAAAAAGGAGCTCGACGGGGCATGAGGATCCGGGCCATCGGTTTCGGTCTGCTGGAGGTCCTCTTCCCCGGCCGATGCCTCCTTTGCGGCGCGTGGCTCCTGGGAGCCGGCGCAGACGACACGCCGGTCTGCTCGGATTGCCTTTGCTCGCTGGCTCCCATCAGCGGAGCGCGCTGCGAAACGTGCGGAACTCCCCTGGTCTCGGAGCACGGGACTTGCCTGAGGTGCAGAGAAGCGAGTTTCGCTTTCGCCTGTCACAGGTCGATTTTTGCCTACGCGGGCGCCGCACGCGACCTCATCGCGAGCCTCAAGTTCGAGCACAGATCCCGGCTGTCAGGTTTCTTTGCGCGCCTTGCAGCCGAACGGATCGTCGGGGAAAAACCAGGCGTCCCCGTGGTCCCGGTTCCGGGCCGCAGGTCCGCCGATGCCGTCGAGCTGATCGTCCGTCAGCTCGAGGCACGACATGGGATCACGGTGCTCAGGCTCCTGAGGAGATCAGGGGGGCGTCAGCAGAAATCCCTGGACCTCCGGGAGCGGCGCGAAAATCTTCGCGGAAAAGTCTCCCTGGCTGGACAGAAAGTACCGGCTGAAGCGATACTGTTCGACGATATTTTCACCACCGGGGCCACGACGGATACGTGCACCAGGGTCCTGATGGAGGGCGGCTGCAGGAAGGTGACGGTTCTGAGCCTCGCGATGGAGGAATGAGACCCTCATCAGTTCTTCCGCAACAACACGGCCCGATGCCCGAGCCGCTTGACGCTTTCCACCAGCTTGAATCCGCGACACTGGTCGAGGACACGGAAAATGTCGGTGCTGGTCCCCGCTGCCAGCATCTCGCCGCCTTTTCTCAGTATCTTCCCGGCGCCCAGCGCCAGGTCCATGTGCCAGGGCGCCTTCGGCACCGGATGGGGAACCGCGCACAGCAGATCGATGCTTTCCGGATCTACCGCTTCCGCGAGCCCCGCCTCCGTGGGCAGAAGAAGGGATCGGGAAACCTGCCGTCCCGCGGATGCGAGGTTTCGTTCGGATATGGCGAGCTCGAGGGCATCGTGGCCCGCGATGGCAAGCGTCTCGAATCCGCGGCTGGCTTTCTTCTGGGCACAGACGGGAAGGTGTCCCTGGCCCGGATTCCAGAAAAGAGAATCGCCCTGGAGCCGTGAGGCCGGCAGGATTTCCTGGGCCACTTCGACAGAATAGCCGATGGTGTCGAAATCCGGCAGGTTGAACGCCGTCTCCAGCTCGTAGCGTACGCCTCCGCTGTCAAACGCATGCCTGCCTCGCAGGTACGGCCCGAGGTCCTCGAAAGCCGGCGCATCGCTCGCCGCATTCTCGGGCTTTTGAAAAAAAAACGCCGTGTGCTGGCCGGTGCTCTCCGCGTGAAAGAGGAGGCAGCCGGAAGACTGTACAGCTTCCCGGGCGAACTGGGCGAGGGGAGAGACGATAACGACCGCCCCAACGCCCGTACGGGACAGCAGGCCGGCCGCCGCGCTGAAAAAGCTCTGCAGCACGGGACGGCCAGCTTTCGCGGGCAGATTCGATACGATCAGATCGAACGATTCCCCTTGCAGGTGCCAGAAGGCCAGGCCGCAGTCGAGGTCCGCGTTCTGCAATTCGTTTGCAACGCAGTTTTCCCTCGCAAAAGCGACGGCGAGAGCGTCGCGGTCCTGAAGCATGATGTGTGCCCCCGGAGAAGCCCGTCCTATGGTCACCCCGAGCACTCCCGCACCGCAGCCGACGTCCAGGATCGATCCCAGGTGCGAGAGATCCAACCGGGCGCCGATGCACCTCAGGAGCAGGCGCGTCCCCGCGTCGATGTCGTTGCTGCTGAACAGGCCATGCGACAAGTGAAAGAGAGACTCCCTGCCGAAGAACTTGACCGATATTGTCTTGTTCACGTAGTCGAGGGGAAACTTCGTCCGCGGGGCGATCACGACAAGGAGTGTATACGAATCGTGGCGTCATGTGTTGACAAGCGCTTCTTTTTCGACTATCTTACACACAAGAAAGAGTCGGCCCAGACTCTTTTTTTTGTGCTGTGGCGGTTGTGCACCGCGTGGGGGGAGGCAGCGTCCTTGTACTCCGAAACACTGGAAAAAGAGGTCCGCGGTGTGACGGAGCCTCTGCTGTCGAGTCTGGGATACTCCCTCGTCGATCTCACTATTGGCAGGCTCTCGGGGTCGACTCGCGTCAACGTCGTCATCTACCGAAAAGAGGGCGTCGGCATAAACGATTGTGCGGAGGTGTCGGGCATGCTCTTTCCCCGGCTGCAGACCATCGAAAGCCTGGTCGAGCCGAGCCTGGAGGTGAGCTCGCCGGGAATCGACAGGACCCTGCGCCGCCCGGCCGAATATGGAATTTTCCGCGGTCGAGGAGTGCGGATCCTGGCCGGCGAAGAGACGGAGTGGATCGGCGGCATCATCGACCGGGTGGAGGAGGGAACGCTGTGGCTCAAACGGGGCCGCGAAATGCGTGGGTTCGCAATTTCCGGAATTCGGAAAGCGCGACTCGATTATTCTGTGGAGGTTGAGGAAGAAAAAAATGCAGTCTGAACTGTCTCAGGCAATCAAGCAGCTCGTGCAGGAGCGGGGGATTCCCGAGGACCTGGTAATGAGCACCATCGAGAACTTCCTGCTCGCCGCATACAAGAAAAAATACGGCGTCGTGGACAACGCGGTGGTTCGCTTCAGCGACGATGGCTCCGAGGTCACTCTTTTCGCCAAGAAGAAGATCGTCCTGGACGACGACCTGGAGGATCCCGTCTACGAGATTCCCCTCGAGGACGCGCTGGAGCTGAACGAGGAGTGCGAAGTGGGGGATGAGCTGCTCATCGAGATCAATCCTCGCGAGTTCGACAGGGTCTCCGTGCAGAGCGCAAAGCAGAAGGCCCGCCAGAGCCTGCGCGAGATCCAGAAGGACACCCTGTACTCCGAGTTCAAGGACAAGGTCGGCGAGATGATCATCGGTTACTACCAGCGCGAGCGAAACGGGAACATCTACGTCGACCTCGGCAAGACCGAGGGCATTCTGCCCAAGAAGTACCAGTCTCCCCGCGAGATCTACCACCCGAATGACCGGATCAAGGCCCTGATCTACGAGGTCGTGAAGACCCCGACGGGTCTCCAGATCGTGCTGTCCCGCAACCACGCGGAGTTCGTGAAAAAGATCTTCGAGCTCGAAGTGCCAGAGATCTACGACAAGACCATCGAGATCTCCAAGATCGTGCGGGAGCCCGGCTACCGTACCAAGATTGCCGTCCGCTCGACCCGGGAGGACGTGGACCCTGTCGGCGCCTGTGTCGGCTTGAAGGGAGTCCGCATCCAGGCGGTCGTGCGCGAGCTGGAGGGGGAAAAGATCGACATCCTGCGCTACTCGCTGGATGCCCGCAGCTTCATCAAGAACGCTCTCTCCCCGGCCGAGGTGAACCAGGTGGTGATCCTGGACGAGGCGAAGAAACTGGCCCTGGCGATCGTCCCGGATGCCCAGTTCTCGCTTGCCATCGGCAAACAGGGACTCAACGTCCGTCTTGCCAACAGGCTGACCGACTGGAACATCGACGTGAAAACGGAGACCCAGTTCGCCGAGATGGACATCTCGGCGGAGGCCAAGCGCGCCGTGTCTGCCCTGTTCGGAGAGACGGAAGAGGAGATCCAGAAGATCTCCGAGCTGCCGGGCATTCCCCAGCGCCTCGTGGAGATACTGGAAAAAGACAACATCACCGACATCGAAAGCCTTGTGGCCCTCACGCCCGAGCAGCTGGCCGCCCTTGAGGGCATCACTGCGGAAGACATTCAGACGATCCACAGGATCATCGAAGAGAACGTCGAGATCGTGGAGGAGGAACAGGCGCCGGCTGCGCAGGAGGAAGAGCTCCCCGCCGAGGAAGGGGTCGAAGAGACAGGGGAAGGGGAGACGGCCTCCGCGGAGGTCCAGGCGTCCGCTGCTCCCGAGTCTGCGGCCGCAGAGCCGGAAGCCCAGCCGGCATCCGCGGAAGCGGCGTCGGAGCCGGTCGAAGAGACCGTTGAAGAAGAGAGTTACGAGTGCCCGGAGTGCGGAACGCCCATCACTCCCGACATGGCTACTTGTCCAAACTGCGGCGTCGGTTTAACCTTCGAGGACGACGCCGACAAAGGACCGCAGGAGTCAAAGGCGCAGGGGGACGCGGCACCGGGAGGCGGATCGACCCAGGGAAGCGCAGATGGCGCCCGGGGAAGCGCCGAAGGGGACAAGGGAGAGTAAGAGAGCAGGTATGCCCGAGGAACTTGACAGCAGGAAGAAACTCAAGACCACCCTGATCAAGCACAAGAAGATCGAGGAGGAGGCGCCTCCGGCTGCGGAAGAGCCATCTGAGAAGAAGAAGGTCGTGGTGGTGAAGAAGAAGGTCGTGGTCGTGGCAAAGAAGGCCGCCCCCCGGGCCGCGGAAGCCCAGGCCGAAGCCCCTGCCCCCGAGCGCGTTCGGGTCGTTCCGCGCGTGGAGGAGCCGAGGCCGACGCCGAAACCCGAAGCGCCGCGCGAGCAGCCTGCTGCTGTCGCGCGCACGGCCGCCCAGGCTCCGTCGCCCCGGCCCGCCGCCCGCACGGCCGCCCAGGCGGCCCCTGCCGTGTCGAAACCGGCGCACGCAGCCCCGTCGGCCCCGACCCACATGCCTCCAAGGCAGGAACAGCCCCGGCCTCGGTTCATTCCCGCTGACAGGGGCAACGACCCGCGCCCCTCGGTGCGGGAGTCGGTCCGCGAGAAGATGAGACTCACTCCGCTCCCCCCGCGGCCTCCCGCGGCACCCATGCGCTCCGGGCCGGGGGTCGGAGGGCCCTCGCCTCGCGGTCCCATGCGCCCGGGGGGCCGTCCCCCGATGCGTTCGGCTCCCGGAGGGGCTCCCGCCGGAGCTGCCAGGACGGAAGAGAAGAAGCCGCCTGCGAAGAAATTCTTCTCCAAGGCCAAGAAAAAGATCGAATATCCAAAGAGGAAGCACGATCAGCCGGAAGAAAAGTACCTGCAAGTAAAGAAAAAGACCGTCGTCATGGCGAACCCCGTTCCCAAGGAGATCTCCATTACCGAGGGGATCACCGTGTCGGAGCTTGCGCGAAAGATGAACCTCAAGGGCTCGGATCTCATCCAGAAGCTCATGGGCATGGGCATGATGGTGACCATCAACCAGCAGATCGACTCAGACACTGCGTCGCTTCTTGCGGCGGAATATGACTCCAAGGTCAACGTTGTATCCCTCTACGATGAGACGGTGATCGAGGAAGAAAAGGAAAACGAGGAGGACCTCAGGCCGCGGCCTCCCATCGTGACCATCATGGGACACGTCGACCACGGCAAGACAAAGCTGCTGGACGCAATCCGCAGCACAAACGTGGCTGAAGGCGAATACGGCGGAATCACGCAGCACGTCGGGGCGTACGCGGTGGACCTTCCCCAGGGACGAATCGTCTTTCTGGATACCCCGGGCCACGAGGCCTTCACCATGATGCGTGCCCGTGGCGCCCAGGTGACCGACATCGTCGTTCTCGTCGTCTCCGCCGTGGATGGCGTGATGCCTCAGACCGTGGAGGCCATCAACCACGCCAAACAGGCCAACGTCCCCATCATCGTCGCGGTGAACAAGGTCGATCTTCCCGAGGCAAACGTGGACCTGGTGAAGAAACAGCTCACCGAGCATGGCCTGGCTCCTGAGGACTGGGGAGGCACCACGATTTACAACGAGGTGTCGGCCCTCAAAAAGACCGGAATCAAGGAGCTGCTGGAGAGCATACTCCTGCAGGCCGAGATCCTCGAGCTCCGCGCCAGCTACTCCAGCAGGGCGTCGGGCATTGTCCTTGAGTCCCGCGTGGACATGGGCCGGGGCATCGTTGCAACAGTCATACTGCAGAGAGGAACGCTCAAGGCAGGGGACTCGTTTGTTGCCGGCATCTACTCGGGCAAAGTCCGCGCAATCTTCAACGACAGGGGAGAGAAGGTGAGCGAGGCGACGCCTTCGTTGCCCGTCGAGGTCATCGGGTTCACCAGCATTCCCAATGCCGGCGATCCGTTCCAGGTCACTGACTCGGAGCAGACCGCGAAAACGATCGGCAGCAAGCGCCAGGAGCTGAAGAAGCTGGAGGAGATGAAGAGCGTCAAAAAAGTGACGCTGGACAACCTCTACGAGCAGATCAAGGAAGGCCAGATCCAGGAGCTGAAAGTCATCATCAAGGCCGACGTGGCGGGGTCGGTGGAGGCGCTGAAGTCCTCCCTGGAGAGGCTCTCGACCCAGGAGGTGAAGCTCGAGGTCATCCTGGCGGCAGCGGGCGCGATCAACGAGGGCGATGTGCTCCTCGCTTCCGCCTCCAACGCACTCATTGTCGGATTCCACGTTCGGCCGAGCGCCGCGGCGCAGACTCTGGCAGACCGCGAGAAGGTGGAGATCCGCAAGTACAACATCATCTACGACGCGCTGGAAGACATCCGTTCCGCGATGGAGGGCATGCTGAAGCCCGAGCTGCGGGAGGAGCAGATCGGGACTGTCGAGGTGCGCAACACGTTCAAGATCCCCAGGATCGGCACCATCGCCGGCTGCTTCGTGACCTCGGGCAAGGTCCGAAGGGGCTCCGACGTACGGGTCATCCGCGACGGGGTCGAGATCTGGAAGGGAAAGATCTCGTCGCTCAAGCGCTTCAAGGACGATGCCCGCGAAGTGGAAGCCGGTTTCGAGTGCGGCATCGGCCTGGAAGGTTTCCACGACATCAAGGAAGGCGACACTCTGGAAGCCTACGAAACGCACGAGCTCGCCAGAAAGCTCGAGGGGAGCCGGGATGGCGCAAGTAAGGCTCCGGCGAATTGAGAGCCTCCTCCGCGAAGAAATCTGCTCCATGATCTTCCAGGGAGAAATCAAGGACCCGCGCGTGGAGAGGTTGACGACCGTCACCGAGGTCAACGTCTCAAAAGACCTCGGCCACGCGAAGGTCTGGGTGTCCCGCTACGGGGACAGGGCGGCGGTTTCCGCGAGTGTGGATGCCCTGAACCATGCGGCCGGCTTCATCCAGACAGTCCTCTCGAAGCGGATGTCGCTGCGCACTTTTCCCCGCCTCACCTTCCTGCTGGATGATTCGATGGAAAACGGGTTTCGCGTAGTGAAAAAGATCCGGGACGTCATGCATTGACCGAAGGCATCGGTAGGGTGCATCCGGGAGCCGGCGAAGGCATCATCCTGCTCGACAAGCCTCCGGGGCAGACTTCTTTCCAGGCTCTCGCGCGCATCAAGCGGACAGTGGGCACGCGCCGTGTCGGTCATGCAGGCACCCTGGACAGGTTTGCCGAAGGGTTGCTCGTCGTGCTCTCAGGCAGGATGACGCGACTCTCCAGTCTTGCGACGGGAATGGAAAAGGAGTACATCGCGGCCGTCACCTTCGGAAAGCAGACTGACACCCTGGATCCCGAGGGGAAGGTCGTAGCAGAGGGCCCCGTTCCGCAAAAGGATGACCTGGAGGCAGCTCTCCCATCCCTGGTCGGGCGGATCATGCAGGTGCCTCCCGCGTATTCCGCTGTCCACGTGGGAGGAAGGCGTGCGTACGAGGCTGCCCGAAGCGGCGAGGAAGTGGTCTTGGCCCCGCGCGAGGTGACGATTCACAGCCTGAGCCTCGTTTCGTTTCTCCCCCCCGTCGCAACAGTCCGCGTGGTGTGCTCCAAGGGAACGTACATCCGCTCCCTGGCACGGGACCTGGCTGCCCGGCTGTCGACATGCGCTTTTGTCCTGCGGCTTCGCAGGATTCGCATCGGCGGCTTTCATGTCGAAGAAGCGAAAAATCCCGAGGACTTCGATCCCGCGCGCGATCTCCTGCCACCGGCCGCTTTTTTTGACGCCTCGCCTGGGCTGCGCCGGCTGCGCCTGAGGGAGGAGTACCGGGAAAAGGCAGGCCGGGGCGCTCCTCTCGAGGACTCCTCGTTTGTCGACCCTCCGACAAGTGACGGCGTCTTCGGGGCATTCACCGAACAGGGCGAGCTGATGGCCGTGCTGGAGAAGCGGGGCGCGCGCTACCGATACGCCGCAGCCTTTCCTAGCCCGGCAACTCTATGAGAGTGATACCTTGGACTGAGCTCTTGGCAGGCCGCCAGCGGGTCATCGAGCCTGTCAGGCTCACCATCGGGGCGTTCGACGGCCTCCACCTCGGCCACCGAGAGCTCATGGAAACCATTGTCCGAAACCGAGAAGGAAAGGCGGCCCTCGTCGTGACTTTCTCCCGGAATCCCGCGCAGCTTCTGTCCCCGTCCCGGTTCCCCGGGCTGATCCTCAGCTACCGCCAGAAGCTGTCCCGGCTGTCGGAGCTTGGCGCCGATGTGGTCGTGGCAATTGACTTTTCCGATGAAATGAGTAATCTTTCGGGGAAGGCATTCATCGGCCTGCTGAAGGATACTCTCACCATCGAAAAAATCGTCGTCGGGGAAAACTTCCGGTTCGGAAGGAGCAGAGAGGCCGGTTCCGGCGACCTGAAAGAGATGCTTTTCGACACCGGAATCGAAGTCTTGGTCATTCAGCCGATCCTCCGGGGCAACGAGATCGTGTCCAGCTCCCGCATCAGGAAAACCATCCAGGAAGCGGATTTCGCGGAGGCACGGGCGATGCTGCTGGCGGACTACTGTCTCGACCTGCGTGAGGTGGCCGGATACAGCCTGGGCGGAGGGCTGCTGAGATACGACCGCACGAAAATCGAGCAGGTGGTGCCCCGCGCGGGCCACTACACCGTGGGCTGCCTCACCGGCAACGGCCAGCGCGCCGCCGAGCTGACGGTCGGGGAGGATTCGATCGATCTGGCCGTGGACGAGAATGAGCAGGTTGCGGCTGTCGCGTTTCACTGAACAAGGATATCATACGAGAGAAAGGAGCCGGAGAAGATGCCTCTGACAAAGGAAAAAAAGCAGGAAGTGGTCACCGCGTTCGGAGCGAACGAAAAGGATACGGGTGCAACGGAGGTCCAGATAGCTCTCCTCACGACGCGGGTGGACGAGCTGACCGAGCACTTCAAACGGCATCCCAAGGACACAAACTCCCGGCGCGGGCTCTTGAAGCTCGTCGGGCAACGGCGCAGGCTGCTCGCGTACCTCAGGAGGAAAGATCTCTCGAAGTACCGCGAGATCATCGAGCGCCTCAACCTGCGCAAGTAGCGCGAAGGCAAGGACAACGATGGAACATCGTGTTTCATTCAAAATCGGGGAGGAAGAGCTGGTATTGCAGACGGGAAAGATGGCCAAGCAGGCCAACGGGGCGGTCCTGGCCCGGCTGGGCGGCTCCGTGGTGCTGGCCACCGCCTGCTGCGCGGCAAGCGAGAAGGAAGATCTCGACTTCATCCCTCTGTCGGTCGATTACATCGAGAAATACTATGCGGCGGGCAAGATTCCCGGTGGGTTCATCAAGCGGGAAGGCAGGCCGAAGGACAAGGAAATTCTCGTCTCGCGGCTGATCGACCGGCCCATCCGGCCGCTTTTCTCCAGGCTCTTCAAGCGCGAGATCCAGGTCATTCCCATGGCGATCTCCACCGACCAGGTCAATCCGCCCGACATCCTGGCGATGAACGCGGCCTCCGCCGCAATCACGGTCTCCGACATCCCGTTCGAAGGCCCTATCGGAGCTGTCCGCATGGGGTACGTGAACGGAGCGCTCGTGGTCAATCCGACCTTCGACCAGATCGAGGAGAGCACGATCGACCTGGTGGTCGCGGGAACCGCCAAGGGCATCACCATGGTGGAGGGCGGCTCCCGGCAGGTTTCCGAGGCGCTGATGATTGAAGCCATCGAGACGGCGCATCGCACCATTCAGCAGTTGTGCGCTATACAGCTCGATCTGGCCCGCTCAGCCGGCAAACAGAAGCTTCCCCTCGTCGAGAAGCCGTCGACATTCACGCTCGGGAGCGAGGTGAGGAGCTGGTCGTTCGAGAAGCTCAAAATCGCGTGCTTCGTGAAAGGCAAGGAAGAGCGTGCCAAGGCCATCAGGGCGGTGCGGGACGAGACACACGCCTTCTTTGCCGAGCGGCTGGCGGAGACGGACATCCGCCCCTTCAAAGCGCTTTTCGAGGACATGGAGCAGGAGATCGTGCGCGCCTCGATCGTGGAGAAGGGTGTGCGCACGGACGGCAGGAGGCCGGACCAGATCCGCCCCATTACGTGCGAGATCGACGTGCTCCCGCGCACGCACGGGTCGGCACTCTTCACGCGCGGGGAAACCCAGGCGCTGGTCGTGACCACGCTGGGAACCGCCCTGGACGAGCAGATCATGGACAACATCGACGGGGACGCCCGCAAGAGCTTCATGCTGCATTACAACTTCCCGCCCTTCTCCGTGGGCGAGGTGGGACGCCTCGGCTCCCCCGGGCGCCGGGAGATCGGCCACGGTCACCTTGCCGAGCGCGCGATTGAGAACGTCCTGCCGACAAAGGAAAACTTCCCCTACACGGTTCGCGTCGTATCCGAAATCCTGGAATCCAACGGCTCGTCCTCCATGGCAACCGTGTGCGGGAGCACCTTGAGCCTCCTCAACGCGGGTGTTCGCATTATGAAGCCTGTCGCGGGGATCGCCATGGGATTGGTCAAGGAAGGAGACACGTTCGTCGTCCTCAGCGACATCCTGGGAGAAGAAGATCACCTGGGGGACATGGACTTCAAAGTCGCGGGCACCGAGGACGGGATCACGGCGCTCCAGATGGACATCAAGATCGAGGGTGTCAGCGCGGAGATATTGCAGAAAGCCCTTGGCCAGGCGCGCGACGGCCGGCTGTACATCCTCGACATCATGAACAAGACCATCTCCCAGCCCCGCACCGACATTTCCGACTTCGCTCCCAAGGTCATCTCGCTTCGCGTTCCGACGGAAAAGATCGGCCTGATCATCGGACCGGGCGGCAAGAACATCAAGGGAATGAGCGAAAAGACAGGATCCCAGATCAATATCGATGACGACGGAACGGTCACTATCTACAACCGCCTGAAGGACGGCGCCGAGAAGGCCCAGCGGATGGTTGAGTCCCTGGTAGAGGAGGCGGTGGTCGGCAAAGTCTACACCGGCCCCGTGAAAAGGATCATGGACTTCGGGGCGTTCGTCGAGATCCTGCCCGGGAAAGAAGGGCTGGTGCATATCTCCAAGCTCGCCGCGACCCGGGTGGAGAAGGTGAGCGACGTCGTGAAGGAAGGCCAGGTGCTGACCGTCAAGGTCACTGACATCGACCACATGGGCCGGATCAATCTGGCGACTCTCGAGGCCCTGGAGGCCAACCCCTCCCTCATGACGGAGAAATCCGAACGGCGGCCGCCCCGCAGGGACGGGGATCGCCCCTTCGGGCGCTCGGACCGCAGGCCCGGAGGGCACTCCGACAGGCCGCACGGTCCTCGGGGAGGGTCGCACGACGGGCCGCGGGGCGGCCCCCGCACCCGGAGAGATGGGTGATCCTCACGGAGACGCTGGCAAACGGAGCGACACTGCTCCTGGAGCCGGTGGACCGCACAGACACCCTCTGCATCGGATTCTGGTTTCTCCACGGCTCACGTGACGAGAGCCCCCGGGAGAGGGGATACTCCCATTTCCTGGAGCACATGCTGTTCAAGGGCACGTCCCGCAGGAGCGCACTTGCCATCGCCCAGGAGATCGACCGGGTCGGCGGGATCCTCAACGCCTTCACGGAAAAGGAATCGACCTGTGTCTATGCGATCATGCCCAGGGAGCACCTTCGGCTCGCTTTCGACGTCCTCTCCGACATGATCACCGACTCATTGCTGCAGCAGGCGGAAATGGAGAAGGAGAAGGCCGTCATCGTCAACGAGATCAGGTCCGTGGATGACTCCCCCGAGGAGAAGGGCCACGACCGCTATCTGCGCGAAATGTGCGGTGACCATCCCCTGTCGAGGAAAATCACCGGCGAGGTCGGCGACGTCGAGGCGATCACGCGTGAGAACCTTGCGAGCTTTTCCCGGGAGAAGCTCATGCCGGGAAATACGATCATCGCGGCGGCGGGGAATTTCTCCGCGGACGAAGTGCGGGCGCTGGCGGCAGCGGTGTTCGAGAATGCACAGGGCACGGGGCTCCGCGCAAAGCGCTCGGCGCCTGACTGGAAGAGCAAGGTTGCGGTCGTTTCCGACAGGTTCAACCAGGTCCAGATCTACGCCGGCACCTGCTACCCCCTGGACCACGACCTGGCCCACTACTACACGTCTCTTGTCTTCAGCACGGCTTTCGGGGAATCCATGAGCTGCCGGCTTTTCCAGAAACTGCGCGAGCAGCTGGGTCTCTGCTATACCGTCTATGCGTTCCGCTCTTTCTTCTCCGACGTCGGGATGTGGACGATCTACGCAAGCGCGACGCCCCGCCAGGCGCCGGCTCTCCTGGAAGCGCTGGACGCGGAGCTCGCGCGACTGCTGGCAGAACCGCTCAGCCACCAGGAGGTTGCGGACGCGAAGAGCCACGTTGCGGGGGGAATGATTCTCTCCCGGGAGGACATGGAGTCACGCATGAAACGTCTCGCGCGCCAGTTCGTGACCATGGGCAGGGTCCTCGAGTTCGATGAATCGCTGGCCGCGCTTCGAAATGTCTCGGACTCCGACGTCGATCGGTTTGCCCGGCAGTGCCTTCGCCGCGAGGCGTTCAGCATGCTCGCCTACGGCACCCGGGGCCTCAACGGGGTGCGAAACTTCGACTTCACTTTCACGGGATGAAGGCCGTGAAAAAGCACGCACCCGGGACACCGCGTGAAACTCCCGTTGTCCGCTGCGCAGTCGTGGGTGGCCGGCTGCCCGAGTACAAGTCGGACGGCGCCTCCGGCGCGGACCTGAGGGCGGCGCTCGCGGAAGACCTCGTCCTCAAGCCAGGGATGCGCGCCGTGATCCCCACGGGCCTGCACCTGCAGATCCCGCCGGGAATGGAAGGCCAGGTACGTCCACGGTCCGGTCTCGCCCTGGAGAGCGGGATCACGGTTCTCAACTCGCCGGGGACGGTTGACTCCGACTACCGAGGCGAGCTCAAG
>DATKLB010000123.1:0-15199 GCA_035542615.1 Spirochaetia bacterium
AAGCAGCAGGGCAAATCTGGAGAACGGCTCGAGGCGCTATGTCTTCGGACCACGCCTCCTCAATCTGAAATTGGAACCTGAGCCAGGAAAAGTGCTCTTCGTTGGCCAGCTACAGCTCACCTATAAGCGCGCAGCCGACACCCTTGCCTTCCGTCCGGAAATTGACTACGAGGTCAGATCCTTCGGAGGCATGGCAGGCGTTTCTCCTGGCTTTGTCGAAGCGGTCTCAAAGCTGGATCGGACATATGATGTGACGCTCTCGCAGAAAATTGACGATACGGAGCTTCTTTCCTACATGAAGCGGGTGGACCCTTCAAGTCCCTGGCTTTCAAGGGATATTGTGGACTTCAAGATACCAACCAGCACGGCGCAATGAAACGCGGGCCTTCATCACGAACATCCACGCCCCTGTGGGACCGCGACCGCTCACCCGAGTCGTCCACGTGGCGATGTGCCCGTGAAGAAAGCCTGTTATTCCATGGCTACCGTGAGGGCATAGAAGCGGTCCTGCCCGGCAGCGCTCACACAAATGGAAAGGGTGACATGCCGCGAATTGAGCGGCTGGATGGCCAGCTTCGGTGGACCCCATCCGCCAGCCGAGGAGGCAACGTTGTTTGCCGGATACGCTGTGGCGGCGATGTGCGATCCGGCCTTGACAATGCTTTCCGGCGGCACTCCTTTGGCGCCCCCGTACCCGGAAGCGCTGTTTTCCACGTACACCGGGTTCGGAGCGCCATCAACGAAGAAGGTGGACTTTTGCCATTCCACGGTAATGGGACTGTTGCCGCCATTCCCCAACTGCACAGTCAGACCCTGTGGAGAGGCGGAGCCGTCGGGCGCGAGTCCGAGCAGCGACACACTGACTATGCCGTCGTTGTACTTGTCCTCCACAGTTGAGACATACCGGAGGGGCGAGGATACGCAGGAAACCAGAACCAAGGCGACAAGAACGGGCAGGAGGATGTGCTTCATTGGACGTCTCCGCCGTAGAACATACCCTCAAGGCTTACGCGGAGTCCAACCCGCCTGATCTCCCTGCCTTGAAGGTTTCGGCGTCACTCAGTATTCTGAGCCGAGGGACGCCTGATGGCCTACTTCTATTCTGAACCTTCGCACACATTCAGTGAGTACCTGCTGGTCCCAAACCTCACCAGGAAGGACTGCGCTGCCGGTGCGGTCGATCTTGCCGCGCCTCTCGTCAAGCATCGCACGGGAGAGAAGCCTTCACTTCGGCTGAACATTCCCTTCGCATCGGCAATCATGCAGTCAGTATCCGATCACCAGATGGCAATCGCCCTCGCCAGGTGTGGAGGAATCGCGTTCATTTTCGTGTCCCAGCCCGTCGATAGTCAGGTGGAGATGGTGAGACGGGTGAAGCGGTTCAAGGCGGGTTTCGTCCCCAGCGACTCGAACATCAAGGCCACAGACACCCTGCGGGACGTGCTCGCCCTCCGTGAGAGAACTGGTCACACGACCATGGCGGTAACGGCGGACGGATCGCCGAACGGAAAGCTTCTGGGAATGCTGACAAGCCGTGACTATCGACTCACCACGACTTCTCAGGAAGCCCGCGTCGGGGATCTCATGACAAAGTTTTCCGATCTCATCTACGGCCAGGAAGGAATCTCGCTTTCCGAGGCGAATGATCTCATCTGGAAACACAAGCTGAACTGCCTTCCCGTTGTCTCGAAGGACGGGAACCTGGCGCATCTCGTTTTCCGCAAGGACTACGCGGAGCACAAAGAAAATCCCCGAGAGCTGGTCGACGGGAACAAGCGGCTCGTCGTGGGTGCTGGAATCAACACGCGGGACTACGAGGAAAGGGCACCGGCCCTCGTGGATGCGGGCGCGGATGTTCTGTGCGTCGACTCCTCTGACGGTTTCTCGGAATGGCAGGCGCAGACCATTCAGTGGATCAGGAAAAAGTACGGTGACTCCGTGAAGATCGGCGGCGGGAACGTCGTGGACGCCGAAGGCTTTCGCTTTCTCGCGGACGCAGGAGTGGATTTCGTCAAGATCGGGATTGGCGGCGGATCGATCTGCATCACACGCGAGCAGAAAGGCATCGGGAGGGGACAGGCGACGGCGGTGATCGAGGTGGCCCGGGCTCGCGATGAATACGTTGCGAAGACAGGTACCTACGTTCCCATTTGCTCCGACGGCGGCATCACGCAGGACTACCACATCGCCCTGGCTCTTGCCATGGGAGCTGATTTTGTCATGATGGGCCGGTTCTTCGCGCGCTTCGACGAGGCGCCCGGCAGGCGCCTGCGCGTTGGCGGCTCATTCGTAAAGGAGTATTGGGGGGAGGGCTCGAACAGGGCGCGCAACTGGCAGCGCTACCACGAAACGGCGCTGCAAGGCCCCGGATTCGAGGAGGGCGTAGACGGCTACGTACCGTACGCCGGCAAGCTCAAGGACAACATCGATATGACCCTCGACAAGATCCGAAGCACGATGGTGAGCTGCGGCGCAATGTCCATTCCCGAGCTGCAGAAGAAGGCGCGCATCACGCTGGCCTCCGCGGTCAGCATTCGAGAAGGCAGCACGCACGATGTCGTGTTGAAAGACAGTGAGATCTTACCCACCTCGTGAGGATGAACCCATGAAACGGAAAGTGCTCCTCTCGGCCTTGGTCTTGTTGCTGAGTCTCCCCATTCCAGGCTCTTTTGCCGATGTGCGGATAGCGGGATCCCTCGGAGCAGGTCTGGGCGTGGAGGGACGAAAGGGTTTTCTCGGTCCATCCAATACGCACACGAGCTTCGTCATCCGGGCGGACGAGTCCCCTGCTTACCTTCTTTTTGTCTGGGACTCCAAGGATCTGGAGCCATGGGTCAGAATCGAGCAGAAAGGCGCTCAGATCGTGGAAGTCGACCTGACAAAGGGGAACAGGGTCACGCTCACCGGCGGCGGAACATTTACCCTTACGATCTCCGCCCACGCAGGCAGCGGCCACTGGCTGTGTGTCGTGCTCGGCGGCAAAGAATGGGATCCCTAGACAGGGATGTCGAGGCCGAGCGAGTACAGGGACGTACGAATGCGAGGCCATAGCCAGGGACGGCCGAGCCGCGCCGAGCGCAGGGATGCGCGTAAGGCGCGGCATAGCCAGGGACGGCGGGGGCAAGCGAGGCCAGAGGTGGCCGACCGCTTGCTCGCGAGAACGGATTTAGCTAAACTAAGTCCATGCGGACGGTGAACATCCACGAAGCAAAGACACATTTATCTAGAATTCTCAGTGAGGTCGAAAAGGGTGAAGAGTACATCGTGGCGAGAGCCGGCAAAGCCATTGCCCGCCTGTCGCCGATTCGCAAGCCCGTCATCGAATCAAAACCAGGGAAGTGGAAGGGCAGAGTCGTCATTCGAAAGGACTTCGACGCGGAGGATGACCGCATCAACAGTCTTTTTGAAGGCCGTCCGCGATGAGATACCTCGTTGACACACATGTGTTCCTTTGGTGGATGACCGAGCCTAGCAAACTGTCTCCCACCGTCGTTTCAACGATTGAGAAGGAACCGGGCGAGATAGCTTTCAGCTCGATTTCGGCATGGGAAATCGCGATCAAAAGCGCCCTTGGCAAAGTACGTGGCGTCCCCATCGGGGATATTCCGGCGGAGATCGCGGCACTCGGATGGATCGAGCTCAAATTCTCGCTGCGGCATGCTTCGGCGGTTGCCGATCTCCCGTTCCATCATCATGACCCTTTCGATCGAGCCCTCATCGCCCAGACAATCGCTGAGAATCTTACGTTCGTCACTGCCGACGCCATCGCCTCACGGTACCCGGTGAAAGTGTTGTGGTAACGGCTACAACCCCACGATGTTATATCCCGTGTCGACGAAGTGAACGTCTCCCGTGACGCCGCTTGCAAGGTCCGAGAGCAGGTAGAGGGCTGACTTCCCGACTTCCTCCTGGGTCACCGAGCGGTGCATTGGCGAGCGGTTCTCCATGATCCCGAAGATCTCGCTGATGTTCGAGATCGCAGAAGCAGCGAGAGTGCGGATGGGACCGGCAGAGATGGCGTTCACCCGGATCCCCTTTTCCCCCAGCTCCGCGGAGAGGTAACGGACGGTCGCTTCCAGCGCCGCTTTGGCAACACCCATGACGTTGTAGTTCGGCATGGCCCGCTGAGAGCCGAGATATGTCATGGTGAGGACCGATCCGCCGTTTGCCATGAGCCTCAGCCCGGCCCGTGTAACGGCAATCAGCGAGTATGCGCTGATGTCCAGCGCGATGCGAAACCCTTCGCGCGTCGTCTGGTGAAAAGGCATCCGCAATTCTTCTCTTCCCGCGTAAGCCACGGAATGGACAATGAAATCGAGCGACCCCCACTTCTGCTCGATCTCGGTGTACACACCTTCGATTTCCTCATCGTTCTGGACATCGCAGCGCAGGATGAGATCGGAGTTGATGCTTTCAGCGAGGGGTCTCACTCTTTTTTCAAACACCTCGTTCAAGTACGTGAATGCCAGAGCGGCGCCTTCACTATGGAGCCTCCGGGCGATTCCCCACGCGATACTCCTGTCGTTTGCAACGCCGAAAATGACGCCCTTCTTGCCGGTCATCAGGCCCATCGGTCTGTACCTCCGCTTTCAGGCTCACTCTTGTAGCAGATAGCCGGTCCGGGCGCAAGGGACAAAACTTCTTGACTCAGGGGCGCAACGCGCCTGGACTTTCATCTGTATAGGACTACAACGGAGGTTTCTCCGGTTTGAGAATCCAACTTCTTGGGAGGTCCAGAGTGAAAAGACTATTGCTCCCTGTCGGTGTGCTCGTGCTTGTTGGCTATTTCGCCTTTGCCGAAGGGGCTCCGAAACCGGGCGAGTTCGGCATCCAGGGCGGTGTGGTTTTCACGTCCTTATTGGCGGCTGGCGGTACTTCTCCAAATGGCTCTCTTGGCGCCAAGTACTTTGTCAACGACAACGTCGCGCTCCGCGCTGGATTCGGCGTCGTCAATGTCGCCGCCGGAGGAGCCTCCACCACGGCGTACAGCTTCGGCGCAGGGTTCGAATATCATCTGGCTGGAAAAGGGGGCGTGTCGCCCTACGTAGGTGCCGCAGTCAGCTACAGCGGAGAGTCCCTTTCAGGGGGAGGCTCGACCCCGAGTGATTTTGGAATCAAGGCCATTTTCGGCGGCGAGTACTTCTTTTCCAACAACTTTTCATGGGCCGGCGAGCTCGGGCTGGGGTATGACTCGCTTTACAATCCTGGCACCCCACCCCTCATCCCCGCCACAACGACCTCGTCTATCGGCACAATCGGCTTTGGAACTTTCCTGACCTATTACATCTACTAGCTCCAGCAGGCGTTCCGGCTCCGCGCCGGAACGCCTGCTGTTATTCCTCAGTCCACGATCCCTTTCAACGCCTGCGGCAAAGGGTGTTCCGCCATTTTTCTGCCTCCTTCAGGATCTCCCAACGATCCCATTGATGGATATGACGACCTTGCCGTCCCTTTCGATGACAAGGCAGACTCCGTTTGACGGATCGTAGAGCTCGAATGCCTGCTCGACAGCGTTGAAGGGGTATGTTGTCTTCACGGCGCTCTCGGGACTGACGTAGACTTCGACAAGCGCTTCGTTTTCCACGCGGGCAATGACCGCGTGTTTCTGTCCCGTGCTCTGGGCGTTCTGCAGCGTTCCCATGAGGGTTCGATCCGACAGGACGGACCGTGTGACCCGCCAGTCCAGCTCCTGCTCATCCGGTCCCATCTCCATGTACACGAGATCCACGTCGAGCTCCTTCTGCCAAGTATAGCGCCGCCGCAGCGCCGGCTGAAGTCCTGTGCCTTCCCTGGTCCCCCTTGAATGCTGCCCTCCCCAACCCCTACACTGTGGGCATGCCGCTTCTTTCAGGAAGGAACAAGATCTTCGTCCTTGATACCAATGTCATTCTGCACGATCACAACTGCATTTCATCGTTCCAGGAGCATAACGTGGTCATCCCGATCACGGTGCTCGAGGAGATCGACAGGTTCAAGAAGGGAAACGAGATCATCAATTTCAACGCCCGCGAGTTCTCCCGCAAGCTCGATGCCATGGGCGGGGACAAGCTGCTGAGCGATGGGATCGCCCTCCCCAGCGGGGGCACGCTCGTGGTCGACACGAATGTGAAGCGGGACGGGGTCATCGGCGAAGTGTTCTGGGAGGACAAGCCCGATCATCGCATCATCTCCCTCGCCTACAACCTTGTGCGGGAGTACGGCAAGGATCGCGTGTTCCTTGTCTCCAAGGATATCAACATCCGCATGAAGGCCAAGAGCATCGGGGTCAAGGCGGAAGACTACGAGACGGGCAAGATTTCCAATATCGACGAGCTGTACAAGGGCAAAGACATCATGCAGGACGTTGACGGGGGCCTGATCGACGAGCTGTTCCAGGAAGGCTCGTTGGCCCTGGAAAAGCTCCCCCTCGGCCGGCAGCCGTTTCCCAACGAATATTTCATCATCCGAAACCAGAGCAAGAGCACCCTTGCCGTCTACAACGCCGAGGAGCGGGCCTTTCGCCACATCCAGAAACGGCGCGCATACGGGATCGAGCCGCGAAACGCGGAGCAGACTTTCTCGCTGGATGCGCTGTTCAACGAAAACATCCCGCTCGTGACGCTCGCCGGCAAAGCGGGCACCGGCAAGACGCTGATGGCCCTTGCCGCGGCCCTGGAAAAAAGGTCGAGCTACAAGCAGATCTATCTCGCCCGGCCCATCGTCCCCCTGTCCAACAGGGACATCGGGTTCCTTCCCGGCGACATCAAGAGCAAGCTGGACCCGTTCATGCAGCCGCTGTTCGACAACCTCACGCTGATCCAGAACCAGTTCGACGAGACCGCCCCCGAGAGTAAACGGATTCACGACCTGCTGGAGAACGGGAAGCTCGTCATCACCCCGCTCGCCTACATCCGGGGCAGGCACCTGTCGAAGATCTACTTCATCATCGACGAGGCGCAGAACCTCACGCCGCACGAGGTGAAGACGATCATCACCCGGGCCGGCGAGGGAACCAAGGTGGTGTTCACCGGGGACCCCTACCAGATCGACACTCCCTATCTCGATTCGCGCTCCAATGGGCTGACCTGCCTCATCGACCGTATGAAAGGCGAATCCCTCTATGCCCACATTACCCTGGAGAAAGGCGAGAGGTCGAAGCTCGCGGAGCTGGCGTCGAACATTTTGTGAGGCGCCTGGCGCGTGCTATACTCATAGTCATGAGGGCGAGAGTCATCCTTTTCGTGCTGCTCGCGGCGGGCGTCCCCGGTCTGACCTCTGCCCTCACGCTCTCCGAGCTGGACGTGAATGTCGGCCTGCTTTTCATCGGCAGCGCTCCCCCGCCGACCTACGGCGGACCCAGCCCCATCACGCAGAGTTTCGGGGTGTCCTTTGTCGTACAAGCCGCCGGACCCTTGTTCTTCGAGCCTTCGATAGAGTTCTTCGGGACGTACTACGAGTGGACAGGCGCGCGCGCCGTGCCGACCGGCTACGAATCAGGCACCGGCTTCTTCACAGTCGGCAGCCTGATAGGCCTGCACGCCGGAATGATGTACCCGGTGGCCACCGGACTGGAAATGGGAGGCGCGCTCGGGGTCGACTTCCTGATCAGGTTCCCCCTGGAGTTCCAGAACACGGCCGCGGACACGGGAGACGGTCTGAACTACTTCTACTCGCAGGGGCGGTTCATATTCCCCGAAACTCGTTTCATCACGCGATGGCACGTGACTGACGGGGTGACGCTCGTCTTCACCCTTCGCGGGATGTATCCGCTGTTCCATCTCTGGGACGGAGAGAGTCTGCCCTTCTACGACCAGCTCATGGCGGCATTCGACCTGGGATTCGCCATCAGCCTGGGCGGAAAGCGCCCGCCGGCAACCCCCGCACAGTCGCCGCCCCCGCAGACAGCGCCGGCGCCCGCTAAATGAAGCTCTCCGTCTCCACCTCGGTCCACACATCCTCCTCCCGCGCAATCAGGAGCGAGACGAATGCCGACGACAAGACGTCGACAAACGCCCCGAAGGCGACCAGGACCGGTGCGATGGTTCTCAGGATCAGATAGCCTTCCTGAAGCCCCCTTGCATAGAGAGTGCACAGCATGAAGATGGAGAAATATGCCGCGGTTCCCGGCACGGCTCCCAGCACGAAGGATACGAGGAAGGTGAACAGCATCACCCACAGAGCCTGGAAGAACGTGATCTCCAGGCTGGAATATGACCTGAGAATCAGGATGAACGAGACGCAGGAGACCATGGCGGTCCCGGCCCGGCCGAGCACCGCGAACACGGGATAGACCGCGGAGCCGACCATCCGCGGGACGCCAAGGCTTTCCTTCCCGTGCTTGGTGAGCACGCCGAGGGAAAGGTACTGGTCGCCGGAGAAAAGCCCCGCGATTGCAGGGCCGATGGAAGCGTACAGCCACCGGTACGGGTTTTGCTTGATTCCCAGGAGATACAGCGCCCCTGGGAACACTCCGAATGCAACCAGCCCGACGTCGACTGCAAGGATGATCAGGATCTGCTTGTACATCCCGAGATCGGAGTGAGTCAGGTGGGAGATCCACGCGGCAGTTATCGGGATCATTGCGATGGCAAACAGCTCGACGATCAGGGAGTTCAGGTGGTAGAAGATGCGCGAGAGCGAGTCGAAGATCTGCACGATCGGCCGGGTGAGCTGACGGTCGAAGTCCAGGTTCACGCCCAGCAGGAATGCGAGCACCATGACGGGCAGGAGAAAATCTCCGCTGCCGGTGAATACCGCGAAGCTGTTGCGGGGGAAAATCGTTCGCAGGCCCCGAAGAACGCTGACAGGCTCGAAAGCCCTGTCCGCCTCGATTGTGATGGGTATCCGTTCGGGTGGGAAAACAAGGACGGAAAGAGTGCCGATGAGGATGAGGGCGGCGGCCGACAAGGCGAGGTATTTCAGGCTCGAGAGATAGACCCGCCCGAGCCTCTTCTCCTGGCGAAGCTCTGACGTCCCGATCCCGAGGGAAAAGAAAACAAGAGGGAAAAGAACGTAGCGTCCGATGCCGATGAGCACGCCGGAGAGCGAATCGAAAAAGCCCTGCGCGGTAACCGGGATCACGAAACCGAGAACTATCCCTATGATGGATCCGACGAGCAGCTTGATCCAGATTTTCATGGTGCTTCGGAGAGTAGCGGATTCTCCCGGCATTAGTCAATTCGACGGCGTTCCGGTATAATCCCTCGCCATGAAAGGCGTCATCGTTGCGGCCGGCTACGGCACTCGGTTTCTCCCGGTAACAAAGACCATCCCCAAAGAAATGCTTCCGCTCGTCACGCGGCCGTCCATCGATTTCATCGTGGATGAGTTCCTGGCCTCTGGTATCCGGGAAATCCTCTTCATCACCTCGAGAAGAAAAAAAGCCATCGAGGATTATTTCGATCGCGAGGTGGAGCTCGAGACCGCGTTTCGCTCGGCAGGGGACCAGAAGAAGCTTGCTGCCATCTCGCCGGCCAAGGCATCTTTTTTCTTCGTCCGTCAGCCCGAGATGCGCGGTACAGGCCATGCCCTGCTCCTCGCGCGGCCCTTCACCGGCGGCGAGCCGTTTGTCGTCGCCTACCCCGATGACCTGCATTTCGGCGAGAAGCCTCTCTCGCTCCAGCTCATCGAGACCTGGCAGCGGACAGGCTGCACCGTGCTCGCCACCCTTCACGATCCTCCCGACATCAACCGCTACGGAGTCATATCGATCGCCAGCGACGGGCTTCACGTCACGGACATCGTGGAAAAGCCTCCCCTCGGAAAAGAGCCCAGCCGCGAAGCCTCTGTCGGTCGGTTTCTCTACACGCCGGATTTCCTGGAGCAGCTCGCCGAAGAGTGGAAGAATCACGGAGAGGGAGAGTTTTTCCATACCCCCGCGGTACGCGCCCTTGCGCGGAGAAACCGGGTGGTGTTCTCCCGGGTCCATGGCCAGAGGCTCGACACCGGGGAGCCGGGCGGCTACCTCGAAGCAATCATTCGCTATGCAGACAGCGTGCCTGATTTGAAGAAAGAGCTCGACCGCATCCTGGCTGGAAGGCAATCCACGCAAGCAGGGTCATGACGCTGCCTCCGCGTATCGCGCTCATCGGCTTCATGGGAGCTGGAAAGACAACCGTCGGAAGGATCCTGGCCCGGAGACTGGACTACGACTTTGTCGATACTGATGACATCATCGTCCAGCGGGCGGGCGCGCCGATTGCGGAAATCTTCCGGACCCGCGGAGAGGCGGCCTTTCGACGACTGGAAACCGGGGCGCTGCTGTCACTCGCCGGCCGCACGCGCGCCGTGATTGCTGCCGGTGGCGGCGCGCCCGCCCAGGAAGCAAACCGTCAGTTTTTTGCCTACCCCGCCGTGACATTCCATCTGCGGGTGAGCCTGCCCAATGCCCGGGGCCGCACGAGAAATCCACGGGGCGACGTCAGACCCCTGCTGTCGCAAGGAGAGGAGGCGGTTCACCGACTCTATGACGCCCGGCTTGCGATCTACGAGGAGCTCGGCCAGCCTGTCGAGACCGACGACCGCACTCCCGCGGAAGTGGCGGAGCTGATCATCCGTCTGCTAGGCGATCCCAGGGGGAACCAGGGAGCTGAGGAAAAACCTTGACGAGCTCTCCGAGGTCGAGCTTCGATTCGTAGAGAGCTTTCCCGAGGATCGCTCCTGCTACAAGGGGATCCCTCCGCGAGGCGGCGTCCTCAAGATCGCGCAACGAGCCGATTCCGCCCGAGAGGAGAGTCGGCAGACCGGACGTCCGTGCTGCCGCGTTCGTGCGCTCCACGTCGGGACCCCGAAGCGTCCCGTCCCTGCTGATGTTCGTGTAGATCAGGCCGCGGATGCCCAGACCGCCCAGCTCGGCAGCAATCTCGGTATCGGACCTGCCGCTGTCCTCGGTCCAACCGGCGATTCGCACCCTGCCGTCGCTTGCATCGACTCCGCCCACGAACCGGTGGCCAAGCGCGCGAATCCAGGCAGCCACATCCCCAGGGCATTTCACCAGGACGGTGCCAAGCACGATCCTGTCGACGCCAGCGCCGAGAAGCCGCGCTGCCTGCTCCTGGGAGCGCACGCCACCGCCGACCTCCAACCGGCAGCTGACGGAGCGCCGGATCCGCTCGATGGTCGCCAGGTTGTCCCTGCCCTTCCCCTCGGCAGCATCGAGATCCACGACGTGGATCCAGCGAATGCCTTTTGCCTCGAACCGCAGGGCTGTCTCGGCCGGGTCAACGGGATACTGTGTTGCGCTGGAAAAATCGCCTCGAAGAAGTCTCACGCATCGGCCATCCCGCAGGTCGATGGCCGGCACCAGAAGCATGAATCCTCAGCCGGTTGCCTGGCAGGCCTGCCTGCCGAGGTCAGTAACGAGCGCCTCGCGGATCCGGGCCTCCATCTCGCGTGCCCCGGGGCATGCCAGGATCGACTCCCGTATTGGCCTGTCCCGCAGGCATCTCACGAGCGTGGACAAAGCCTGAAGGTAGTCCAGCGAGAGATGGGGAGGTGAGGCGATGACGAAAAGCAGGTGAACGGGTTTCCCATCAACTGCATCAAAGGGGATGCCGGCGCGTGAAAGGCCGAACCCGATTAGGACCCGGGCAAGGCCCGGGATGCGGCCGTGGGCGACCGCCACACCGTGCCCGAATCCGGTTGATTGAACCCTCTCCCGCGCAATGACCGCCTCCTCGAATTGCGCAAGGTTGGGAATCTGTCGGAAGACCGGCGCGCGGTGGACAAGCTCGCGGATTGCGGAAATCTTCTCCACGCTCGCAAGCTCGGCGACCACGGAGCCCGCTTCAAAAAACCTGTCTATCTCCATAGTGTCTCAGCTTCGGTGTCGTAAGCGGCCATACTATCTTCCCGGGAACCCGGATGTCAAGGCGGCTGCCCGGCGGGAACGGAGCTTCCCCCTAATATACTCATCGGGCAGCACTCTGGACAGAATCGATATCTGTGTGTAATCTCGGAAGATTACATAGCCTGTTTGAAGCGGCCGTCGGCCGCTGTGCCAAACCATTGTTGGGAGGGGAATACAGTGGCAAAGACACCCGTGAAGAAGGCACCGGCCAAAGTGCCGGACAAGCTCACCGGGGCTTCCATGATCGGATACCTCGCGGAGAAGAACGGGCTTGCACGGAAAGATGCCAAGCAGGTCATGGAGGACCTGTTCGACCTGGTGGCCGCCGGCGTCATGAGGGGAGAGCGCGTGGCCATCGGCAAGATCGGCAAGATGTTCATCAGGGTGAGACCGGCCCGGGCAGCGCGCACAGGACGGAATCCGCTCACCGGGCAGGAGATAACCATCTCCGCCAAGCCGGCGACAAAGGTCCCGCGCTTTACCTTCAGCAAGACTTTCAAAGAGCTCGCGGGAAAAGCAAAGACGAGGAAGTAGGCGCTTCATCGGCTGACTCCGCCGGTCACCGCAGGGTCAGCCGTAGAGGACCTCCGCAACCCTCCTGTCAGAATCCGCCAGGTCGAAGACGGCGAGCTCCTCAGGTCTGACCCAGCGGATATCCTGGTGCTCGATGAGAGCCGGCTCGCCGCTCACCCTTTCCACGCGGTAGACCAGGAGCTCCAGGCACACTCCGTCACCTTCGTACAGCGCGCTGCAGAGAAAGTCTCCGACTCTCGCCTGGATGGCCAGCTCCTCTCGGAGCTCGCGCGCAAGCGATTCCTGCGGAGTTTCGCCCGGTTCGATCTTCCCGCCCGGGAACTCCCACTTTCCGCCCATGTGGCGCCCCGGCTTCCTTCGCGCGATGAGCACTCTTCCCTCTTCTTCGATAACCGCCGCGGTGACTTTCATCTCGACCGGGTCACTCCCACCCGCGCGCACCAAGCCGCGACCGCGCAGGTGCTGCAATGCGGAGACAGCGGCGTGCACACCGACTGACCGTAACGGACAAGAAGCTCATTGATTCCGATCCAGTGCCGACGGGGGAGGATTTCCATCAGCGCCTTCTCGGTTCCCGCAGGATCCCGAGTCCTCACCCACCCCATGCGATTGGAAATGCGATGCACGTGCGTGTCCACGCAGATGCCGGGCAGGCCGTAGCCGAGGTTGAGCACGAGGTTGGCAGTTTTTCTGCCCACACCGGGCAGTGCAAGGAGCTCCTCCATGGTCCGCGGAACTTTCCCTCCGTGCTCGGCAACGAGGATGCGCGCTGCCTTCCGCAGGGAGCGGGCCTTGGTGCGGTAGAAACCCGCCGGGTAGATAAGGCGGGCGATCCTGCCCTCCGGCAGGCGGGCCAGCCGTACCGGAGTCCCCGCGACGGCGAGGAGCTTGTCGGAGGCCACGCTCGTGACGGCATCCTTCGTGCGCAGGGAAATCATCGTGGCCACAAGGACGCGGAAAGGGTCGTTGTTTTCCCGGGCAACCGCCGAGACCGAGGGCAGACCACGAGCGCCATCGAGCGCGGTTGTCATCGCCCGCACAACTCGGTTCCAGGGTACAGGAACAGCGCCCCGTCTCGGGGTCACTTTATGTTGACTTTGAGCTTCGCGAACACAAGCTCCTCGACCTCCTCCTTGCTCTTGAGGAGGGAAAAGGAGATCTCGTCGATGAGGAGCTTCAGGGCGCTGTCGTAGAGCTTGCGCTCGAGGATTGGCAGCTCCTTGATCCTGCTGCGATGATACAGGGCCCGAACCACGTTGGCGATGTCGATGATGCTGCCTTTCTTCAGAAGGTCGAGGTTCATCTGGTAGCGCAGCTTCCAGTCCGCGGGTATGGGCTCGAACTCTTCCGCGATCAGCCGCAGCGCCTTCAGTGACTCCTTCTTGCCGACGATGGCCCTGATCCCCAGCTCATCAGCCTTGTCGACCGGCACCATGATTGTCATGTCCGACACTTCGAGGTAGACGATGTAGTAAAGGAGCTTCCTGTCCCGAAAGGGCCTCTCCTCGATGGCGCGAATGTGCCCCACGCCCTGCAGGGGATATACGATCTCCTGTCCGACCTTGTACTTGGTCGGCGCGTGCCGAGACGGCTTGCGAGCGGCTTTCATATAAGCTTCATTGTACAACGGAATCTCCGGAGGGTCAAACCCAGAGACGCTTCACTCACGCCGACGCGGGTCTGGCGAGACGCTCCGGCCTCCGGTATAGTCTTCCCGCGATGAAGACCGGTGCGCGCAAGGTGCTTGCTCTGATCGCTTTCCCCGTTCTGCTTGCTGCCGTAACCGTTCCAGTTCTGGTGTGGCACGATGCGGTATGGAAGCTGTTCTCCTCTCGTGCTCTGCTGCGGGACTGGGTCGCCGGCTGGGGCCCGTGGGCCCCGCTTGCCTTCGTCGGCCTCCAGACCTTCCATGTCATCGTGTTCGTTCTGCCCGGGGAAGTCGTCCAGATAGCGGGCGGATACCTGTTCGGGGTCTGGAAGGGAACTCTCCTGGCGATTGTGGGAACGCTGCCAGGCGCTGCTGTTGATTTCGGCCTGGCACGCGCTTTGGGGAGGCCCTTCGTCGCAAGCCTCTTCTCCACCGAGCGCGTGCAGTCAATCGAGAAGCTTCTCTCCTCGCGTAGCGCGAAGATCGTGTTCTTTCTTCTGTTCCTGATTCCCGGGATTCCGAAAGACATCCTCTGCTACGTGGCGGGGATCACGCCGATGCGGCTCGTCTTCTTTCTCGTCATCTCGACCCTCGGCAGGATTCCCGGAATCCTCGGCAGCAGTCTCATCGGGCACGCAGCCGCATCCGAGCGGTGGTTACTGACGGGGATCGTCTCCGCCAGCGCGATCGTCTTCTTTGCGGCGGGCCTCATTCTGCGGCCGCACATCCAGCGCTGGGTCGAGGGAATTGTGGAGCGCAGGAAGTGAGGCCGGCCGTCAAGTCTTGACCGCCGCGGCAAACCGCTCGCCCATCTCTTCTCCCTGGCGAAGCTGGTCGGAGGTCGGGCTGCCGCGGAACTCGAACATATCGGTGACTTCCCATTTCAGCGGTTCAACCATTTTTCGAAAGGCGGCCATGCCGCCCTTGCTCCATCCGTAGCTGCCGAAGATTGCAGCCTTCTTGTTCACGACTCTCTTGAGCGCTGCCATGTCGATCGCCTGGGCAACAGGAGGAAAAAGGGTACCTTCGTAGGTCGGAGCGCCAACCATGACCCCGCGGTATGTCCACAAGGCGGGCAGGATGTAGCTTGGGTGGACACGAGCAGCGTCGAAGATTTCCACGGGAAGGCCGGCCCCGGAGATTCCCTGCGCCACGGCGTTCATCATCTTCTCCGTGTTGCCGTACATGGA
>DATKLB010000124.1:0-18348 GCA_035542615.1 Spirochaetia bacterium
GCGGCAATTTCCCACCAAGGCGCGCGCTGCACCCTCAGTCGTTTCCAGGTGGAACTGGAAGGCGACAACGCGGTCCCCCAGGGTAAAGGCCTGGTTTTCGCAGGCTCGGCTTCGCGCCACGTGGAGCGCGCCCGAAGGAAGGTCGAACGTCTCCCCATGCCAGTGGAACGCATCAAACCTGCTGGGGATTAATCCCGGGAGGCTTCCGGCAATGACGCTGTCGAGCTTTTCAACGGGAAACCAGCCGATTTCCGGCTCGGGATTCCGGTATACCCTAGCTCCAAGCGCGCTGGCGATGAGCTGCGCACCCAGGCACACGCCCAGCACAGCCTTGCCCGCGTCGATGGCTTTTGCGATGAGCTGCTTCTCATCCTTCAACCAGGCGTGGACGGCCTCATCGTTGACGCTCATCGGCCCGCCCATGACGATGAGCAGATCGAGGTCTCTCACGTTGGGAAGCTCCGCCCGATCGAAGAAACGGGTCGAGCTGACGCGGGCTCCCATGCGTTCCAGCCGGTCCTCGATGCTCCCCAGCCCTTCGAAAGGCACATGCTGGAGCCAATGAGCCCTCAGCCCCACGAGCTGATCTTCCTGTCTTCAGGGAAGGGCGTCCCGCGTCCGTCCTCCACCCAGGTCTTGAGACTCAGGAGGAAGTACGCCCACTTGCAGTTGCAGTGCGCCATGAAGTCCCCATGCTCCTTCCAGCCCTTGTGGGCAAAGCGCACGATGGTTTCCCGGTCTCCGGGGGCGATCTCAAAGGAGATCTCCGTTCCGATCCAGTCCGGCGGACCGGCCACGCACTGCCACCTGACCCGCCTGTCCTGCGAGAGCTCCAGCACCCTCATGTCCGGACCGCCATCACTGAATCGGAATTGAACGACCGCCCCGGGTGCAGGCTCCCCGGTGACGTGCCACGTCCACCAGTTGATGAGCCCCGACCGCGTTGCCAGCGCACGGTAGACGCGCCCCGGCGGCGCCTGAATCCCGATGCGATGGATGATGTCCGGCATCACTGCCTCCCCGCCCAAATATACCTGCGAACCAGGGAGGAAGGCAGGAACGTTTTGAGGTCGCCTTACGCAGAATCTCCCCGGAGGTAGCGAAGCTGGACGACACCGTTGGGAAACGACCTGGTGCCCGTCAGGGCGAGCTGCTCCTGGGGGCCGGGTGGAGCGAAAAGGGGGACTCCAGCGCCGAGGAGGACGGGGATAAAAGTCACGAGATACTCGTTGATCAGGCCTTCCCGTCGAAAAGAGCCTGCAAGCTCGCCTCCACCGACGAGCCAGACTCTCGAAAGCCCGCGCTGCTCCAGGTCCCGCAGGGCATCGGCGGGCGCGGCGGATGTTGCGGATGCATCGGGGAAGGGTACGTGCAGGCTGTGATGGGAAAAAATCAGAGCTGGCTTCCCGTCGAACGGCCACTTTCCGAAGCCTTCCGCCTGCTCGTAGGTCTGGCGGCCCATCACCACGGCCTGCACCGACGCGTAGAACTCGGCGTAGCCGTAGTCCTCGCCTGCGGACTGGTAGGGGGTGAGCCACTCGATCCCTCCGTCGGCGGTCGCGATGTACCCGTCCAGGCTCGATGCCACGGAGTAAACGACGTCTGCCATTTCTGCCTCCCCGGCGTTTCTGCTCACGATGATAGCAGAGACTGCAAGATTCGTGACGTACGGAAAGGGCGTCAATCGCCGTAGTGAGAGGACCGGGTCGTCTTGCCGCGGAAAACCCAGTACTGCAGGACGTTGTACGCGAGGAGGATGGGAAGCGCCGCGCCGACGGCGATGAGCATGGACCGCAGAATGAGCGGCTGGGCCGCTGTCTCGTAGACGGTCAGCGCGGGCGGGACGATGACGGGAAAATAGTTTGCGGACAGCGCCACGTAACCGAAGAAAGCAAAAATCAGTGCGCAGACGAAGGGCAGGCGCTCCCGACCACGGGAGACTGCCAGAAGCATGATGCCGAAGGCCGTCAGCGCGAGGGCGAAAGGCACGATGGTAAGAAAAGATCCGGGAACGGCTCCCCATTTCCCCATCAGGAACGGGTATTTCGTCACGGCCATCACCGTGTCGATGAGCGCGCCCAGGGCGGTGATCCCTGCCCCCCACCTGGCAGTGCGGCGAGCGAACCGCGCCACCTCACCCTGCGTCTTCATGATGATGTACGTCGATCCGAACATCACGTACCCGCCGACAACCGCGACGGCGGTGACAACGGAGAACGGAGAAAGCCAGTCGAAGACTCCTCCCTGGTATTTCCCGGCGACGATGTCGAGCCCCCAGAGCAGTCCTCCGAAAGCGAGTCCCTGGCTGACGGCGGCAAGGAGACTGCCCCACCCGAAGGCGAGGCCCCAGGGTTTCTTCCGCGCCGAGTGCTCGCGGAACTCGAATGACACTGCCCGAAAGATCAGCCCCACGAGCATGGCGATGAGAGGCAGATAGAGCGCGGTCATCACCAGGCCGTAGACGGCGGGGAACGCGCCGAAGATGATCCCGCCGAAAAGCACCAGCCACGTCTCGTTGGCGTCCCAGATGCTCCCCAGGCTTGCCATCAGGAGACCCCGGGTTCCGTCGTCCTTGACAAACAGCGAAACGATCCCGACTCCCAGGTCAAAGCCGTCCAGCATGGTGTACAGAAGGAGCATGAATCCCAGGATCGCAAACCACACAGCCGGAAGGGGCGGATTTGCCAGGTTCATTCCGGTCTCCTCGTCGGAGGAGCAAGGGTGAGATTCGGTCCCTTCCTCAGCATTCGCCCGGCATAGATCAGAAAGAAAACCGTGAGAAGCGCGTAGATGAGGACCAGGGCGAGCAGCGAGGCGCTGACAGCCCATGGGGGCAGCGTGCTCGCCGCATCGGAGGTGCGCAGGACGCGATAGACGACCCACGGCTGCCTGCCTTCCTCGCGGGTGAGCCACCCTGTCTCAACCGCGATGTACCCCAGGGGCAGCGACCAGAGCCAGGCGCGCAGGAGCGCTCTTTGCAGGGGAATGTGGCGCGGGTCGAGCCTGCCTTTCAGCCATACGATGAAAGTCCAGATCATCACTGCGAAAAGGAGAAAACCGATCAGGACCATGATGCGGAAGGAGAAGAAGGGGACTGCGACCGGGGGCCGATCGGCCGGAGCGTACTCGGAAAGGCCCCTTACCTGGCCGGTGAGAGTGCGCGTCTCGAGCAGGCTGAGGAGGTACGGCACCTGGACCTCGAAGACATTCCGCGCGCCCTTCTCATCCGGCCAGGCGAGGATGTTGAAGGCCGCACCTGTCCCCGGAAGGTTGGTTCTCCAGTGCGATTCGATCGCCCCGACCTTCTCGGGCTGCGTACGGAAGATGTGCAGCCCCTGGGCGTCACCGAGGTAGATCTGCAGCGGAGTCGTCACCAGCGCGAGGACGACAGCGACTTTCAGTGTTTTCAGGAAAAACCGGACCTCGCGTTTTCGCAGGATATACCAGGCGCTGATTCCGCCTACGACGAACGCGGTGGCCTCGATGCACGCTGCCCACATGTGGGTGGTCGAGCTGATCATGTCCGAGTTGAACAGGGCTCCAAGAAAATCGTCCACGACAAAGCGTCCGTTCTCGAAGTGCCCGCCAGCGGGGGTCTGCATCCAGGAGTTGGCAACGAGGATCCAGAATGCGGACAGCGAGGCGCCCAACGCCACGAAGGCGGTGGATGCCATGTGAAGCCCGCGGGGGACACGGCGCCAGCCGAACATCATGATCCCCAGGAAACCGGCTTCCAGCATGAAGGCCAGCGTCCCTTCCAGCCCCAGGATGTTTCCGAAGAAGCCGCCCGTTGCCTGGGTGAACGGCTCCCAATTGGTGCCGAACTGAAACTCCATCACCAGGCCTGTGGCCACACCGATGGAGAAGTTGAGCAGCAGCAGCCTGCTCCAGAATCGCAGGTGGCGATACCAGTCCTCGTCGCCGGTGCGAAGCCAGAGCGCTTCCAGCACGACCAGGGTGAGGCTGAGACCCACGGTCAGCGTCGGCCAGATCATGTGATACAGCGTGGTCACGGCGAACTGCAGGCGGGAAAGAAGAAGCGTGTCGCCGAGCAGGCTCATGGAGCGCGGGCTCCGGACCTCTTTGCCCTGGCGAGCGGGAAAGTCAGGCTGGCCCCGTACCACGCCACCAGGACGACCATGGGAAGGAGGAGGAAATCCAGGACGAGCCAGGGGATACTGACGCCCGCTTTTCCCACCAGCACCCCGGGATCGCGAAGACGCCAGAGGAGGGCTGTCAGCCCATCGACGAACATCACCGACGAGAGGACGATCTTGACCGTCACGGGAGTCATGGGCCGGGCCGAATAATTGATCCACCACGTGAACAGGCCGGTCGGGATCACGATGAGGCAGAACAGGAGACCGGCGGCGAGGCAGTTGACCGCGGTGATCTCGAAGCCCGAAAAGCCCGTTGCCAGGGAGAGAGCAGTGAAAACCGGTGAGAAGATCATGAAGACGATCGGGAAGTGCACGGTCATGGGGTGCGGGTGCCTGCGGAAAAACGGGTGGCGCTGCAGAAATGCTTCAAGGGCCTCGGGAAGAGCCCCCTGGTCCCGGCTGGAGGCCGCCGCGGAGGAACGGCCGGTTGGCGTCGAGGTTTCTTGAGCGGGGACAAGGACGCCGATCTGCGGGAAACGGTCCAGAACGGAAGGGTCGTGCGGTGCCGCGAGCATCTCACTGGTACGGTCGCTGCCTGCGGCATGACGCTTCATGTGCATGCCCCCGCGCCAGTACCTGCTCGCAGTCACATCGAACACGCGTCCTTCGTACGCGACATACGCGGGAGAGCCGTTTTCCCCATTGAAGCGCGCGAGATCTTCCGTCGTCAAAGTGTGAAGCCGCTCCGCCATCGAGACCATGATACTGACCTGAGAGCGGCGAGGCCATACGCCGCGACCCAGGTGCCGATGGTTTGCCCCGAAAGCGCCGACGGCGCTATAGTTGAGGCCATGGAACATCGGCAGCTTGGCCGCTCAGGATTGAATGTCCCGGTCCTGAGCTTCGGCACGGGAACCTTCGGAGGCAGAGGGGATTTCTTTCGTCCCTGGGGAGCCACGGACGCCGCGGAGGCAAGACGCCTCGTGGATGTCTGTCTGGATGCCGGGCTCACCATGTTCGATTCGGCCGACGGCTACTCGGACGGCCTCGCCGAGGAGACGTTGGGCAAGGCAATTGCCGGCCGGCGCAACCGGGTCCTCATTTCCACCAAGGCAACCTTCCGAGTTGGCGATGGTCCCAACGATGTCGGGTCCTCCCGTTTTCACCTGGTGGAAGCGGTTGAGAAAGCCCTGCGAAGGCTGGGCACGGACCGCATCGACCTGTTCCAACTCCACGGATTCGACGCGATGACCCCCGTGGAAGAAACCCTGCACGCCCTGGACGACCTGATTCGGGCGGGAAAGATCCGATACATCGGCTGTTCGAACTTCTCGGGCTGGCATCTCATGAAATCGCTCGCCGTGTCGGAGACGTATGGCCTGGCCCGGTATGTCGCACATCAGGCCTACTACTCCCTGGTCGGCCGCGACTACGAATGGGAGCTGATGCCGCTCGCACTCGATCAGGGGGTCGGGACCATTGTGTGGAGCCCACTGGGCTGGGCCCGGCTCACCGGCAGGATCGGGAGAAACAAACCGCAGCCGCCCGTGAGCCGGCTCCCAGCGACCATCTCGGCGGGGCCTCCGGTGTCCGACGAGCTGCTCTACCATGTGGTGGATTGCATCGAGGAGATTTCGAAAGAAACGGGCAGGCTCGTTCCCCAGATTGCGATCAACTGGCTGCTCCAGCGGCCCTCTGTTTCCTCAGTGATCGTCGGCGCGCGCGATGAAGCCCAGCTTCGACAGAACCTCGGAGCAGTGGGATGGAGCCTCACGCCGGAGCAGATGGCGAGGCTCGACGACGCGAGCCAGCAGCCCCTGCCCTACCCCTACTGGCACCAGACGCAGTTTACCGAGAGGAACCCTTTCCCGACACTGAAATAGCTGACGCCGCCCACGGCTGTCAGCCGTCCTCCTGCATGTGGATCGCCGGGTCGGGAGTCATGCCGTCCACAATAGGCCGGTCCAACTTTTCCAGCAGATGCTCCTTGCCATCAGGGTCAAGGATGTGTCCCGATTTGCGCGCCTTTGTCTGACACTGTCCCGGGCCGTCGAAACAGCAGCGTCCGGGGCCCGCATCAGAGGGGAGAGGTCAGGGCTTGGCGCACACCCTGTTTTTGCCGGACTCCTTGGCCCTGTACATGAGCCGGTCGGCACTGCGGATGAGACTCTCCGGGCTCTGGGCGTCGTCGGGGCACACTGCTACACCGAAGCTCGCGGTCACCGTCAGCCCCGGGGTGGTTCCGTCGACGGAGAATGCCGCGGAGGCGAGCGCAGCCCTGATCCGTTCAGCTACCACGGCAGCTCCCGCCCGGTCGGTGTAGGGAAGGACCACGGCGAACTCTTCCCCGCCGTAGCGGGCAACAAGGTCGATCTCCCGCACCGACTGCCGGATACGCGCGGCGGCTTCAACCAGGATCTTGTCCCCCGCGGCATGGCCGAAAGTGTCGTTCTTGGCCTTGAAATCGTCGATGTCGAGCATGATCAGGGAAGTCGGATGATCGTGCCTGCGCGCCCGCTTGACCTCGAGGTAGAGAAACTTCTGGAAGCTGGCATGATTGGAGAGCTTTGTCAGGGAATCGCTGGTGGCGGCACTCAGCGCGGTCTGGTAGCGCATCTCGAGGCTGGCAAGCACGGCCTTCTGTTTGAGCAGGCGGCTGACCCGCAGCGCAACCTCCCGAGTGTCGAAGGGACGCACAAGAAGCTCACCCACACCGCTGTCCAGAAGACGCACTCGGAGGCTCGGGTCGCCGGCGGGGACGAGAGCGATCGTGGGAAGATCATGAGAAGGGGTCTCGAACATCGATGAGTCAAGGATCACGAGGTGAGCGTCTTCTGGCTGCGGCGAAGTCCCGTGCTCAGCCTCGACGACCCGGTATCCCTGCTCCGCGAGGCTTGCCGCAATGCGGCGCCGCTCATCGTGGTCATGCAAAGCGACGACCACCCGGCCGGGTTCGGTCGCTTCGGGCTCGTTCTCCGGGCCGGCGGGGACCGCGCCGTCGTCCAAGGAGCGGTTCAGCAGCTGCTCCTGGTACTTTCTGAGCTGCAACATGGTCCTGATGCGGACAAGAAGCTCTGCCCGGTCGACGGGTTTGGGAAGAAACTCATCCGCGCCGGCCTCCAGGCCCTTGAGCTTGCTCGCCGGATCGTCAAACCCTGTCACGAGAATGATGGGAATCGCACGTGTGTCGGAATCGATCTTCAGCCGCCGCGTCGTCTCGTACCCGTCGAGACCGGGTACGTGCACGTCCAGGAGAATAATGTCCGGGGTGTCTCTTCGAGCAAGGCTGATGGCCTCGGCCCCGTTGGAGCTTGCCAGGACCTCGTATCCCTGCTCACGAAGGACGGAAGAGAAGACCAGGACTATCTCGGGATCGTCGTCGACGACGAGGACTTTGGCGCTTTCCAGGTGACCGGGTTTCATTCGAGCTCCCTGTCTGCGGTGGCATTCGTCAGCACGGAGCGCCATTTTCTCATATTCTTTCGTAATACGATAGCGGGAGAAACTGGCATGCATCCGGATGCTGACCGCCGGCGTACTAGACTGCATGATGCAGCCCCAGGAGCTTTTGCAGAGAGACTCGAGGACCGACGAAGAGCTGGCGCGATGGCTTGCGGAAGGGCAACCGGATGCGATCGCGCCGCTGTACGCACGCTATGCGCCCCTGGTGTTCCATATTGCTGCGCAAAGCCTCGATGCGGCGACCGCGGAGGACATCGTCCAGGAGGTTTTCCTGGCACTGTGGCGCAAGTCGGACACCTACGATCCGCGGCGCGGCCCCTTTCGACCCTGGCTGCTGCAAATTGCCCATTTCCGGGTCCTCAACGAGCTGCGACGTCGCAGCCGCAGGCCGAAAATCGACCCGGATGCAGACGGCCAGCTCCTCGATGACCTTGCAGACCACGGCGACGGACCCGTCGAGGCCGCCTGGCAGACGTTTCGCAAGGAGGCCGTGCAGGCGGCGGTGGAGAAGCTGCCACACGCCCAGCGCCAGGCGCTGAGCCTTGCGTTTTTCGAGGATCTGACCCACGACCAGGTGGCGGAGACCCTGCGGCTTCCGCTGGGCACGGTGAAGACGCGCATCAGGTCGGGCATCCGCAGGCTGCGGTTTCTCCTGGCGCCGCTGGGCGTGGCGGTCGTGCTGCTCGCGCTCCTGGTCGGCGCGGGGGTTCGCGCCAGGATTGAGCAAACGCTGGCGCTCAGGACGAACCGCGCTCTGGCCTTCGTCACGGCAAGCGACATCACGACGCTGCATCTCTCCGCGGGCCCCGGCGCGCCAGTCCGCACTCATGGCTCCTATCGGGGCAGGCCGGGCACGAAGCTGGCAGTGATGGCGCTGCATGATCTTCCCCCGCTCCCGAGGGGGAGAGCCTACCAGGCATGGATCCTGAGCGGTGGGGCATGGGTCAGCGTTGGAAGCGCGACCCCGGGAGCCGACGGGAATGCGATCATCATCGTCGAGAGCACAACGGTGGCAACTCTTCCCGAGGCAATTCAGGTGACCGAAGAGCCAGCGGCCGGCTCCGCGGCACCGAGCGGCCCGGCGATCATTCAGTACGCGGAGAAGAAGGAGTGACAGGGGACGCTTCGATCGCAACCACGGGAGAAGCCGACTCCCTCAGTTTCTTCGGTACACGGGGCGATGACCGGGGGTTGTATCGGAAGGTCAGAAATTGACCTGGGCGCTGAGAATGACCAGGAACATGTTGCTTGTCAGGCCGTTCGTTGTCGCATTGGGCGTGGATGTGTATTCGGCGTTGCTCGGTCCCAGGAACGAGCCAACCTGGAGCTGCAGCGTGAAATTGCTGACCGGGGAGTCGGAAAGCCCGACCAGAGCGATGGCCGAAGTGTCGGAGAAATTGCACAGGCCGTTCAGCGTAAGGGTCATGTTCGGAAGGCCGAACTGGTTGATCGAAACGAACAGGGCTCCATAGTACTGGCCGTAATAGCTCGCGTGATAATACGGGGAGGAAGGGAAAGGAACCGAACCGGGGGTAATGAGAGTCTGGAACATGTTCTGACCGTAGCCATCCGAGTTCCAGAAGAACTCCGCCATGACCGTGAGCCTGTCCTGTACGTTCAGCACATCGAAGGTGCGCGACAGCCCGATGTCCACCTTGGGAACGAGCTGGCCGCTGACCGAGTAAGAGTTGCCGTTCGTGTCGATCTTCTGCGCGTTGTCCCCGTAGGAAAGGCTGGCCTCGCCGGTCATGTTCAGCTCCCAGAACAACGGCATCGTGATGTCCGCACCGAAAACGGGGATCTTGCTGTACTGGTACCAACCGGCAAACCCGAACTCTACCTTGCCCGCAAGGAACTCTGTCCGCGCCGCGTACGCGACATTCGTCAGGTCCTCGACGTTGTTCAGGTTGATGAAGGTGTAGAGATGGAACACGGGAGAGAATGTCACATCCGTGCGCAGACCGAAGACGCCGTCCAGGAGAGCATTCAGGTTCGTGAAGCTCTTATGCGCGACGTTGATGAGGTCAGTGGGATTCCAGAAATAGCCGGTGCCCCACTGCAGCACCTGTTTGCCGGCCCGGAACTTCACGGTGTTGGCGAAGTTGAAGTCGACGAATATCTCCTTGATGTCCAGGAGGGTTGTCTGGTTCTGAAGCACCGTGAGCGGCTGTTGGATGGGTGAGGTCTCGATCATGTTGATCGGCACCATCACCCCCGTGGGGATGTAGTTGAGGTTCAGGTCCAGGAACATCCTGAAGCTCTTGGGGAACCTCGCATCCACGAGGAAGTCTCCCATGATCGTGTTCGCAAAAGTGTTGTCGCTGAACCCTGTTGCCCCCGCGACGAAGTTGCGTGTCATGGTGTACGAGCTCAGAGTCTGGAGCTGACCGGAAAAGCCCAGCCGCTGCGCCTCCACCGCCTCCGCGACATTCTGCTTTTCCGCGGCTCCCTGCTTGGCCTCCACCTCGCCGGACCCGAAGAACTCGTCCTCGCCAGACCCGGCCGCTGCCGCCCCAGCGGCAGCCGGCGCCGCCGAGGATCCGGCCCCCGCGGGCGCCGCCGTTGCAGTTCCGTTCGACGAGGATGCATCGCTCTGCGCCCAGAGAGCAGGACCAACCACGAGCGCAGCAAGAACGAGCAGAGCGAATCGTTTCATGTTTCTGACTCCCGCCTATTTGCTGAGGCTTTCGAGGTATGACTTGTCGAACTTGTAGTCATCCACCTTGGCAAACGTTATGCCCGTGATCTCCAGCACCGAGGCCCGACCCTTCTCCACCTCGTCGGTGAACTTCATCAGCAGAGGCACGTAGCGGCCGTCCACGTTCTTGTAGCTGGTGTACAGGTCCGTCTCCATCAACGTCCCGGAGAGGCTGTAGCACTCCCGCTTCAGCTCCAGGAACTTGTCCCGCGTGACCCACATGACCAGTTTCGGGTACTTCACGTCGTTGACCTTCGCCACGACTTCAACCCGGTAGACGGGGATCTTCCCGCCGATTGTCTCCTCGGTGATGATCTCCTTGCCGGCGGAGTCCAGCGACGGCTTGTACAGGTCCTTGAACTTGCGCGTCTCCATGTCCCCCGCGCTCGCGTTCGACCCTCCGATCTTCTCATCGCGTCCGATATGGGTGAACGTGCGCGTGGCTCGCTTGTACATCCACAGGTTGTCGCCGACACGCATGTATCCGTTGCCTCGATCGCTTTCAGGGTCGGCAATCACGATCAGAAACGCATCGTCGCTGTCTCGCCGATAATAGACGCTGTCGATCACCTTGGTCCCCTGCTCGGGGTCGCGGGTTGTGATGCGCGCCTGCGCGGTCATATCGCTTTTCAGCTGCAGATTCGTGTCAACGCGATCGATGATGTCGCTGACCGAAGGGCTGGCCCACAGGGCCGGCGACAACACCAGGAGCGCCAGCCCGGCGATTCCGACTGCTTTCATCTCTCTCTCCTATTCGTAGTGGCGCAGGGCGTCGGCCACCCTCATTTTCGCCGCCCGCCGCGCCGTGAAAAACGCTATGACGAAGGCCACCAGCACGATCGTGACGAAATTGATGATGATCGTCGAAGCCTTCGGAACGAAGTACATATGCTTCTGGACGAAGAACATCGAAAACGGGTTGTCCTTCAGATCGAATGTCGGCAGCCTCAGCAGCTCCATCAGCCCGTAGGCAAGGAGGATCCCGACCACGCAGGACAGCATTGCCAGGAACACGATCTCCAGCACGAATACCGACCGGACATCTCCGCTCTGCATCCCGATGGCGCGGTTTGTCCCGATCTCCCTCGTTCTCTCCCGGATGCTCATCCTCATGGTGTTCACGACCCCGATGAGGATCACGAAGAACAGCACAAGCACCGCCACAAGAGACACCGTGTTCAGCCCCCTCTGGAAGTCAACGATCACGCTGGCGTTCTCGAACATCGTCTGGACGTCAACCTTGGCGCCCTTCCATGATTCGCGGCTGAGCTGCTGGCGCTTCTTGGTTGCCGCGTCGGTGTTCTGGCTTCGGGGCAGGAGGTCCCATTCTGGCAGGAGCGCCTTGAACAGGGGAGCCTGGAACGCGGCAGTCGCGGGCCGTCGGGGAATGTTCCAGTAGTAGGTCTTGTAGAAGATCTCGGGGTTCGCGAATGCCGTGTCTTCGGCAAAGGAAGACACCGGGCGTACGATGCCCCGCACTACGACCTGCATCTCGACGGGATCGCTGGCGCTCTTTGGCGTATAGCTCCAGCCGAGGCGAGTGCCGACGTCCGCCCCCAGCCGCGACGCGAGGGTCTCGGTGAGAATGACGCCGTCTTTTGCCTGCGCGAAGGACGGGAGGTCTCCCTTGATGAACTGCAGAGTATCCTGCGCGATCTTCATCGCCGGCTGCTCGTCCTCCAGCTTCAAGGCAAACGTGTCTGCCGCGAAGCGCTTGTCCCCTGCGGCAAACAGCGCCTGCACCCCCGCGGCCTGGGGGGTGAGTGCCTCGCGCAGCCTGTTCGCTTCCGCGATCACTTTTCTCTGGTCCTCGGGATATGTCGTGACGATGTTCAGCCCCAGGGACTCGTCGGGTTTCAGGTTGAGCATGGTCCGAAGGGTGTCCTGGTCCACGAAGGCCGCCACGTCCATGAACAGGTTCTCCGAAGGGATGAGCCCCACGACTTTGAACTTGGGTGCCTGGGACTGGCCGTAGACCGTGTCGAAGCGGACAGTCACGATGTCGTTCATGCCGACGTTGATGTCCTTCGCCGCGTTCTTGTAGAGAATGATCCCGGGAAAGACGTCGGGCTTGAAGATATCCTGCGTGTGACCGCTCTCCAGCTGGGTGTCCTTGTAGAAATCCGCGTCCCTCGGGATTCCGACCAGGAAGCACATCCCTGTCTTTCCGTTCCCGATGCTGCGGCCGAAGGCTCCGATGCTCACGTCGATCCGCTTGATCCCGGGCACGTTCGCCTTGATCGTCTCGATGAAACGGGGGGTATCGCGAATGACGTCGCTGCGCCGGGTCACGTAGGAGTCTTCCACCACCCTGATGTGCCCGGTCATGTAGACCATCACCCTGTTGAACAGGATGTCAGTGAGACCGTTGGTGTAGGAGGTCGTCACCACGAGGATGCTCATGCTGACCGCGATCCCGATCCCCAGGAGCGTATTGCGGCGGAATTGTCGCACCAGGTTGCGGAAGGCGATCGTCGAAACAACCCGCACGCTGCGGATTCTCGACAGGATCCAGTTCGGGAATCGTTTCATGACAGTCTTCCTCACCTAGTGGCGGTTGATCGCATCGAGAGGGGTGATCCGTCGAGCCACGCGCACCGGGTACAGAACCGCGAGCAGCGTCACCGCGGCCAGCCCGATGATCCCGACGACCATTCCGGTGAACCCCAGTGTCGGGCGGAACACCTCTCCCCCGAACAGGAGCTCGAGGATACGGTTCCCCTGCGAGCTGATATGCATCGCCCGCACGATCCAGGTGGCGATCACTCCCATCAGGATCCCCGCTCCACCAAAGACAAAGGACAGTGAGAATGTCTCAGCAAGGAACATCTTCTGGATGAATCCCTTCTGGGCCCCCACGGCCCTCATCATCCCGAACTCCTCGGTTCGCTCGAGGGCGTTCATGCTCAGGGTGTTCATGATGATGATGATGGCCACGAAGAACAGCAGGATCACGAACACGTAGATGATGATCTGCAGTATGTCCGCGGTGGACGCCACCTGCCCCGCGGCTTTCTTCCAGCTCAGCACCTTCACGGGCAGGTCGTTATCCTTCATCACCTCGGCCAGCTTCTTCACCGCGGAATCCACGCTCTGGCCGGGCTTCAACACCACCGAGACATAGTTGTACGCGGCGTCATCGAGGTTGATCTTGCGCGTCACTGTCTGAGGGGCGGCGATCTTCTTTTCCAGATCGCTCACGTTCGCGCTCGTCCCACTGGAGGAGTAGATGTCGCCTTGCCCGAAAAGCGCATCCTCACCGGCTCCCAGCAGCGCGTTCTCCCGCGGCGGCAGCTGCTGCACCACGTCCTGGGCCGTGTAGTACCCGAAGAGCTCCCGGTAGGTCTCGATATCCATGATCGTGGCCTCTTCCATGGTCGTATTCAGGCTCTTGAACCGCATGACCCCAACAACGGGAACGTCCTTGTTGGTCGAGTTGGCTTCCCCGAAGCCTTCGAGGGCCAGGGAGCTTCTCACCTCCAGGTTCTGTTCCTTCCTGGCATCATCACTGAGGTTTGCCGTGACAAGCTGAGTCCCCTCGGGCACCAGCCAGTAGCCCTGAGACTTGTACTGGTTCTGCCTGCCCTGGATGTTCAGCAGAATCCCGTGATCCCCGTTGTGCAGCAATCGCCCTTCCACCGGCTTGATCGGGTTGCCGAACACGCGCTGAAAATCGTCGAAATTGCAGCCGAAGGTCATCATGAAGCTCATGTCCTGGCCGCCCAGGATGGAGAGCCCTCCCCGCGTCATGGGTATGAAGTCTTTCACGTAGCTCAGGCGCGACAGGACGTAGCGGACCTTGTCGTAGTCCTTCAGGATCTTCAGCGGCTTCATCATCGGGGTGAACAGGACGTTGTCCTTGGTCTCTTCGTTCGAGACCAGGATCACGTGCCCCGTGAAGCTCTTGACGATGTTCTCCTCGACCCCACGGCGCATCCCGATCGCCGTGGCGTCTCCCAGCGTCATGATGAAGGCCCCCAGGAACAGGATGACCCCGATCACGAAGCTCTTGGCCTTGTGCCGCAGCAGGCTCCTCCAGGCGATCTTCAGTACGAGCATACCCGGCCTCTCAGTTCACGGCGTTCGCGCCGGAGGCGTAATCGCCTACCATCAGCCCGTCTTTGATCTTCACCACCCCGTTGGCGTATTTCAGGATGTCCGCGTCGTGGGTGGAAAAGACGAACGTGGTCTTCTCGATCGTGTTCAGCTCCTTCATCAGCTTCAGGATCATCTCCCCTGTCTCGCTGTCCAGGTTGGCCGTCGGCTCATCGGCGAGCACGATCGTCGGTTTCGTCACCAGCGCCCGCGCGATCGCCACCCTTTGCCTCTGACCTCCCGACAGCTCGTAGGGCTTGTGATTGATCTGCTCCGTCAGCCCCACCTCGTCGATGAGCTTCTCAGCGCGCTGGCGGATCTCCTTCCGGCTCAGCCCTTCCTTCATCAGGAGAAGGGGAAACTCCACGTTCTCCCGCGTGGTCAGCACCGGGATCAGGTTGAAGGTCTGGAAGATGAACCCGATGGTATGGAGGCGCAGGTCGGTGAGCTGGCGGTCGGAGTAGGTGGTCACGTCCTCGTCGTGGATCTTCACCAGCCCCTCCGATGCGTGGTCGATGCACCCAACGATGTTCAGGAGCGTCGTCTTTCCGCTTCCCGAAGGGCCGACAATGGAAATAAAATCCCCCTCCTTGATGGCCAGATCGACGCCCCGCAGCGCGTGCACGGTCGTGGCCCCCAGGGGATAATCCTTTTTTACGTTCTTGAGCTCGATCACGTTCATGGCGAAATCTCCTTGCCTGGATGAATGTGGGACCTCTGTGTCAACGGATTCTCGAGGAAGGAAAGCTGCAGACCCGACACGGCCGAACCATAGGCCTCTCCCGATCGGGAAAGCAGTCAGTTACCACATCCTGTCAACCTGTTCAACACCCGCCCGGGAGGTTTTTGCACCCCCAGGGTATGACGCAGCGGACGGACAAATATTGCGATGAGGGCTCGCGGGGTTCTGTTTCGCTTGACCCGGCCCCGTAACATAGAGAACGTACCCGACCCTGCTCGCGAAGCGATACGACTATCCTGGGTTTCGCCGCGCGGCTGCCGCAAGCTCTTCCAGGAGCCGTTCACCTTCAGGCCAGGGCCCGAACCCCGATTCGGAGTTGAGGTGTCCTGCTTCCCCGACGTTCACCAGCCGGGCCCCCCACCAGCGCGCCATTTCGGCTGACCTCGGCAGAGTCGCATAGGGATCGTTCATGCTCGCGACCAGGACAGCCGCAAAGGGAAGAGGTCTGCGCGGAATGGGCGTCCACCCCGCAGCAGCCAGAACCTGAGGCGCGAGGCCCGGGATGTCTCCCTCGAAATCCGGGGGCGTCACCAGGAGCGCGCCGACAACGGGCTTCGCGCGGCCCGCCGCCCACTGTACAATCGTCATGGATCCGGCGCTGTGGCCGACGAGGATGACGGGTCCGATGACCGCGGACAATGTCGTGTCGAGCGCCGCGACCCACTCTGCCCGGACCGGGTTGTCCCAGTCTCTCTGCATGACACGCCGCGTCCGCGCGTAAGCCCTCTCCCAGCGGCTCTGCCAGTGCTCGGGACCCGAATCCCCTCGGCCCGGAACGATCACCAATGTGACGGACTGCCAGTCGAATGCCATGGCAGCGCCCTAAGCGGTGACCGTGTCGGGATGCCAGCCGATGCGTTCCCCCGACTCGAGCGACGAAAGCTTCATCACATCCTCCTGCGACAGCTCGAAGTCAAAGACTCTGCTGTTCTCCTCGATGCGATCGCGGTGAACCGACTTCGGGATCGTGACAACGCCGAGCTGGATATCCCAGCGCAGAATGATCTGCGCGGGCGTTCTTCCATGTCTGCGCGCGATCGCCTGAAGCACGGGGTTGGCGAAGATGCGTCCGCGAGTCAGCGGGGCCCACGCCTCGTGGCGGATCCCTCTGGCGGCATCGAAATCGAGCAGCTCCTTCTGCACCAGCAGGGGATGGAACTCCACCTGGTTCACCGCCGGTGTGACGCTGGATCCGCCAAGAAGCTCCTCGAGGTGATGGATCAGGAAATTGCTGACGCCGATGGCGCGCACCGTGCCGTCCCCGTACAGCTTTTCCAGCGCCTTCCAAGTCTCGGGGAACCGGCCTTTGATGGGCCAGTGGACCAGGTAGAGATCGACCACGTCGACTCCGAGCTTCCTGCGGCTTGCGTCGAAGGCTTTCAACGTGCTGGCATACCCCTGGTCGGTATTCCAGACTTTGGTCGTGATGAACACCGACTCCCGGGCAATGCCGCTCGAGCGCAGCGCCTTCCCCACGTCGGCCTCGTTCTGGTACACCGTCGCCGTGTCGATGTGGCGATACCCGATTTCCAGGGCCCAGCGGACTGCCTGTTCCGTTTCACGGCCCGGCGCCGACTGCCAGACCCCGAGCCCGAGCCAGGGCATTTTCACCCCGTTGTTCAGCGCAACCGTCGACGACAGGTACGCGGGTACGCCGTCCATATGACCTCCTTGAAGATCACCCCAAGAGAAACTGCAGCACGAGCAGGGCGGCAATCCCGGCCGCGATCGTGGCCAGGACGTTCCTGGTGCGCCAGGCAACGGCAATGGCAAGAACGCCTGCCCAGATCTGAGGATTCCTCGCGGAAAAATCCATCGTTCCTGCCCGGTCGAAGAGCCCCGGAACGATGATCGCGGAGAGCACCGCGGCGGGGACGAAGCGCAGAGCGCGCTGGAACCAGACAGGCATTGCAACGCGCTCCAGCAGAAGGATGAAAGACAGCCGGATGCCGTACGTGAGCAGGCCGGCAAGGGCAATGGTGAGCCAGGGGTTCATCGCTTCCGCCCTTCGACCAGCATGCCGACGAGGATTCCCACCAGCGCGGCAACGAGGATGCCGGTCTTGTAGGGAAGGCCTACAGCCGCAAGCCCAAGTGCTCCGGCGATCGCGGCGGCCGCGACGCCCGCCCCGTCTTTCAGCGCGGGCACGACCAGCGCTATGAAGGTGATGGGAAGCACGAACCCCAGAGGCCAGTCCCGCGGGATCTGCGCGCCGATGAAGATGCCGGCGGCGGTGCTGAGCTGCCACGACGTCCACAACGTCAACCCCGCGCCGAAGAAGTACCAGTGCCGGGCGCGCGGGTCCCCGCGCCTCGCATAATGGGTGATCGTGACGGCATACGCCTCGTCGGTGAGAAGGTAGGCGAGCATGAGCTTCCAGCCGGGTCTGAGGCTCCTCATGTGGGGGGCCACGGATGCGCTGTACAGCGCATGGCGGAGGTTCACCACGAAAACGACCATCAGGATGACGATCCCCGAGGCGTCAGCCCCCAGCAGCTGCGCGGCAATGAACTGCGCCGACCCGGCAAACACCACCGACGACATGGCCTGGGCGGCCGCCGTGGACAGCCCCGAGCCAAGGGCAAGGGCGCCGAAGATCATCCCGAACGGGACCACTCCGAGCAGAATGGGCGATTCATCTCGCATCCCGTTCAGAAACTCCTGGCGCCGTGAAACCGCGTCCATGCTCCTCCCCTGGATGCGCTAGAGTAGCGGTTGGCACACAGCGCGACAAGAGTTGCCGGCGTCGGACAATGCTCGTACCTTTGGTGTGAAGGGAGTGAAAAGTGATCAAGGACAAAGTCGTTGCGATCACGGGAGCAGCGGGCGCGCTCGGTCCTACGGTTGCCCGCGCGTTTCACGAGGCGGGCGCCAGGCTTGCTCTTGCCGGCCGAAACGAGCACAAGCTCGCCGAGCTTCTGGACTCAGTGGGCGCGCCCCGCGACAAGCGCATGTCGAGCGCTGTCGATCTGACTGACGATGCGGCAACGAGGTCTTGGGCCGACCTGGTCATCAGGAATCTCGGCCGGGTGGATGTCGTCGCCCACCTGGTGGGCGGCTACAAGGGCGGGACGACAATCAGTGACATAGCCTCGAGCGACTGGGACTTCCTCCATTCCATGCTGGTGAAAACGACTCTGAACGTGGTCCGGGCATTCGCGGGGCTCCTTGCCCACGCTGGATGGGGACGATTTCTCGCCGTGACATCGCCGCGCGCCCAGGCGCCGACGGCAAAAAACGCCCTCTACGCC
>DATKLB010000125.1:0-3651 GCA_035542615.1 Spirochaetia bacterium
ATACCGGAGGGACTCTGGACAAGCTCGAGTCGATCCCGGGCTACCGGACCGATCTCTCACCCGAACGCTTTCGTGAAGGGCTTTCAAAGATCGGCTTTGCCATGATCGGCCAGAGCGCCACGGTGGTTCCGGCCGACCGGCGAATGTACGCGCTGAGGGACGTGACAGGCACCGTGGAGTCGGTTCCCCTGATCACGGCCAGCATCATGTCGAAAAAATTCGCCGAAGGGGCGCAGGCTCTCGTCTTCGATGTGAAGTGCGGCTCGGGCGCTTTCATGAAGAATCGCCGGGATGCCCATGCCCTTGCCCAGTCGCTCGTGAGCACGGGAAAGGGCCTTGACCGCAAAGTCGTCGCAGTGATCACGGACATGGACCAGCCCCTGGGCAGGGCTGTCGGCAATTTCCTGGAAGTGGAAGAGTCGATCGAGTGCCTCCAGGGAAAAGGGCCGGCTGACCTCGTTGAGCTGACCTGCCGACTCGTTGGCTGGATGCTCGTTCTCGGAGGAAAGACAGCGGACCCGGAGGCCGGCCGGCAGATGGCCCGCAGCAAGATCTCCGATGGATCGGCATGGGAGTTGTTCCTGAAGAATGTGGAGTTCCAGGGCGGAAACACCGATTTCCTTCTCCATCCCGAAAAGGGACCTCATGCCCGCATAACCTGTCCGCTCCTTGCCGAGCGCTCAGGCATAGTCGCCCGAATAGACGCATACAAGGTCGGCCTTGCTTCCGTCGTTCTCGGCGCGGGACGCTCCCGCAAGGAGGATGCCGTCTATCCTGGCGTTGGCATCTCGATCCTGAGATCAGCGGGTGAGAAAACGGGCAAGGGCGATGAGCTCTGCCTCGTCGAAGGGGAGGAGAACGAGCATGTGGAAGAAGCCCTGCGGATCCTTGCGCCCGCCTGGCAGATCGGAAATGAAGCTCCCCATCGCGGGCCCATGATCCTCGAGGAGCTCACGCAGGCATGATCTGGAACAAGAGCCCCATCGATTCCCCGGCAGTCAGAGAGATAGCGCGCAGGTTCGAGGTGGATCTCCTGGTAGCGACGATTCTCAGCCGACGGGGAATCACCACGCCCGAGTCGATGCAGTACTTCCTGGAGACGGATCTGCGCCTCCTGCACAATCCATTTCTCATGCCCTCGATGACGGAGGCAGTCGAGCGAATCAACGCCGCGATCGAAAGCGGAGAAAAGATCCTGATTTTTGGAGACAGGGATGTCGACGGAGTCACGGCGACCGTTCTTCTCTACGAGGCGCTCGTGGATCTCGGGGCCGAGGTCCAGTGGATGCTTCCTGAGGGCGAGGAGGCGTACGGCCTCACCCCCAAGGTCATCGAAAGGGCTCTGCAACAAGGGGCCAGTCTCGTCGTCACCGTGGATTGCGGCGTGTCGAACGCCGCGCAGATCGCGCTGGCGGCGGAGAGCGGGATCGAAACGATCGTCCTGGATCACCACAATCCTCCGCCAGAGCTGCCGGACGCGGTGGCCATCGTGGATCCCAAGCTCCCCGGGTATCCCTTTCGGGACCTGTGCGGCTGCGCCGTTGCCTCCAAGCTCGAATGGGCGCTGCGGTTCTCACGCTCGCCGTTTTTCGCGGCCGAGGTCTGCCTCCTTGCGGCCCGCCCGGCGAACGAGACCATCGTTGTCGAGGCGCTGCGCATGACCAACCTCGTTGTGACCGAGCGGATTGCGGAGAGCTTCGTGCCCGGCATGATCCCCTACGATCGCACGCGTCTCGCGCCTTTCGCCCGCCAGGACGAGGTTCTGGTCCTGGACGCTCCGCTGCAGGCGCGTCTCCTGGAAAAGGCTTTCGGAGGAGCAATCTCGATCAACCTTTCCGACCTTGCCCCCCTGGTTACCAGGTTCCTTCCAGGATTGGCCGACAAGAGCCTCCTGAAGATTGCACAGACGTCCCGCGCCGCGCGCTACAGCTCGCGCGCGCTTTCCGAGATAGACACTCTCGCGGATGTGTTTCGGTCCCTGGTGCTGGCGCGTGAGGAGTCTCGTCTTGCGCCCTGCCGCGCGCGGCTGGACCTCGTCACACTGGGGACGCTGGCCGACCTCATGCCGCTCGTGGACGAGAACCGCATTCTCGTGAGGGAAGGCCTTGCCGCGCTTCGGGCGCCGGAGCGCAACGGGCTCAGACAGATCTTCAAGAAGAGGGAGCTGCTCGGAAAGAGAATCAGCGCGTCCGACATCGCCTGGCAGATCGCCCCGCTTTTGAACTCGGCCGGTCGCATGGGCGAGCCTGGCACAGCGACGCGGATTTTTCTCTCCGAGACCGCGGAGGAAGCCGACTCCCTGCTCGAGCAGCTCGTGACGCTGGACTCGCGCCGCAGGACAATGGGGGAGACGACCTGGAACATCGTGCTCGAGCAGGCCAAGGACTCTCTCGAGCGGACCGGAGGACGCTGCGTCCTGGTTCACGACGAGCGCATCCAGCGGGGCATCACCGGTGTCATGGCCTCACGTCTGCAGGGTTTCTTCAGGACTCCGGCGATCGTTATCGCCGAGGCGGGGGACACGGCTGTCGGCTCGATACGGTGCAACCGCGAGCGAGTGATTGCTGATTTCTTCTCCCGCCACGGCGGTCATTTCCTGGCCTTCGGGGGACACGACTTCGCGGGAGGCTTCAGCCTGGAGCGGCAGGGCCTGGCCGGGTTCCTGACATCGTTTTTCTCTGACGTCGAGGAAATCGTTCCGCCTGCCCAGGCCGAAGAGTCGATTGCCATCGACGCGGAGATTCCCGTCTCTCTTCTCTCGCCCGACCTCATGCGGGTCGTCGATCTCTTCGAGCCCTTCGGGGAAGGAAACCCGCCTCTTTCGTTCCTGACCCGGGGTCTGAAGGTCGTCAATTGCGAGCTGATCGGCCGCCGGGAGCTCAACCACCTGAAGCTCCTTCTTGATGCGGGCAGGATGAAATGGCCGGCCGTGTACTGGAATGCCGCCCGACGCTTCCCCGATGAGTTCACCATAGGGGACACGGTGGACATTGTCTACCGGCTGACACGAAACTCGTATAACGGCAGCGAAAACCTGCAGATCACCATCCTGGACCTGAAGAAGTGAGCCGCTGGCCCTGCGCAATTCTTCTCAGTCTCTTCGCGATCCTCGGCACCGCCGAGCCCGGCCTCCCGGCGACGCTGCTGGTGAGCTCGACCGGGACTGCTCCCGCGGGATCTCCCCTGTTGTGCACCACGAGCGAGGACGCGGACTTCCAATATCGGTGGGGCCGACTGGACCCGAAGTCAGGGCTGTTCTCTTACTATCACCCAGATCAGTCGCCCCTGTCTCCGCAGATCGTCATGCCCCGGGAGGCCTCACCCGGAGACCTGCTGAAAGTCGAAATCCTCGAGGCGGAGAGTGTGGATTCGATCAGCGCTCGAGTTCTTGGGCCAAAACAGGAGCCTGTTGCCGGGGGGACGGGATTCCATGCCTCGGAATCGGCGCACGGGGACAGGTGGGTTGTGCTCGTGGGTATCTCGAGCCTTGTGGCGAAGGGCTTCTACCAGCTGTCGGTGGAAGTAAAATCTGGCGACAGGACAGCCATGCAGCTTTCTCAGCTTTCGGTTCAAGAACGGACTTTCCGCTACGAGCGGATAGTGCTCACGGCTGGCCTCACACAGTTGCGCACCTCGGAGGATTCTCGCAAG
>DATKLB010000126.1:0-8616 GCA_035542615.1 Spirochaetia bacterium
TCGATTTGCGTGCCACGCCCATGAGCGTCTTGTCGCGGGCCTCTTCGAAGTCATCCATATCCACGGCATCCTTGCCCTTGCGCCCGGCGAAAAGCGCCGCTTCATTCACGAGATTGGCAAGATCCGCCCCCGAGGAACCAGGGGTAGCCCGCGCAAGTCGCGCAAGCTCGACATTCGCCGCCAACGGAAGCTTCCTGGCGTGCAGCCTCAGGATGAGCTCGCGTTCCTTCACGTCCGGCATGTCCACCACGACCTGCCTGTCAAAGCGTCCGGGCCTGAGGAGGGCCGGGTCAAGGACATCCGGCCTGTTCGTTGCCGCAAGGATGATGACGCCGTCTTTCGTGTCGAAGCCGTCCATCTCCACAAGCATCTGGTTGAGCGTTTGCTCGCGCTCGTCGTGACCGCCGCCGTAGCCAGCGCCGCGGGTCCGGCCGACTGCATCCAGCTCGTCGATGAACAGGATGCACGGCGCATGGCGCCGTCCCTGCTCGAAGAGGTCGCGAACCCGGCTCGCGCCCACTCCGACGAACATTTCCACGAAGTCGGAGCCTGACATATGGAAGAAGGCGACATTTGCCTCTCCGGCGATCGCTTTGGCGAGCAGCGTCTTTCCGGTGCCCGGCATTCCCACCAGGAGAACGCCCTTGGGGATCTTGGCGCCGAGCCGCGAGAACTTCTGGGGGTTCTTGAGGAACTCCACGACTTCCTGAAGCTCGTACTTGGCCTCGTCCTGTCCTGCGACGTCGGTGAACGTTATCCGTTTGCTGCCGTCCAAGTATCGCTTGGCCCTGCTCTTCCCGAAAGAGAACGCCTTGTTGCCGTTGCCCTGCACCTGGCGGAACATGAACCAGATGAAAAGGAAGCCGATCACCCAGGGGAGGAACTGGATCAGCACGGCGAGAGGAGACACGGCCTTGACTCCTCCCGAGACCTTCACGTTCTTTTCCTTCAGGGCCCTCATGAGATCATTGTCCTGGTACGGAATGACGGTCTTGAAGTAGTTGATTTCCCCGGACTTCGACTTGAAGGTTCCCTGGATCTCGTATTGGTCCACGATCTTGACTGAATCCACCTGTCCTTCGTCCAGATAGGTCTGAAACGCCGAGTACGAAATCTCCTGCGAAAGCGTGCGATCGTTGTACACGAAGAAGAAAATGAAAAACGAAACCAGGATCAAAAGGGAAATCAGGGCAATACGATTGTTGAAATTGAATCGAGGGATCCGGGGATCCGGGCCCTTGTCGTCCCTGTTATTTTCGTTGTTGTTGCTCACGACCCTCTTCCATGTCCGCCTTCCGTACGCACCACAATGCAATCCACATTATCGTCGCCGGTGGCCAAAGCGCTCTGCCGGATCCTGCTCGGGCCCCCGAGCGCGGCCCCGAGAACCGCCACGACGCCCTTTCTGTCGGCCAGAATGGGGACTCCATTCCTCTGTCCCTCGGAAACCTTCCACCCGGCAAACAGCTCTTTCAGAGATGCTGCACCATGCTCAAGAAGAATTTCGTCTCCTCTTCTCCTTGACCTGAGGACGAGTGGCGGCTCGATGTCCCGTGCCAGAAGCGCGGTCTCTCCAGCCACAGAACTCCTTTTTCCACTGCACCGGGCAAGCTTTACTCGCACACCGGTTGCCGGCACGCTGAAGCTTCCGGTTTCGGAGACCTCTATAAGATAGCTCTTTTTCCCATGCCTGACAATACAGCGTTCCCAGTGCAGGCGCCCACCGCGCGTGACGAGCTGAACTCCGTGGCCCAGGAGAATCCTGGTGGACGCCGGAAAAACCATGGCCTCAAGAGCGGGCGCAATGAATCGCCACGGCAGCCTGCGGGGGGATGAGCGGCCCCGCAGGCGGTCGTACAGTCTCATGAGCTCGGCCGCCCGAAGCGCCGCTGGCGCGGCCAGGAATGCCTGCTGAGGGATCGAAAACCCGCTCCCCGAAGGGGTCCAACGCATTCCCCGACCCAGCTCCTTCAGGAGCTCCGCCACCAGTCCGGCTTTCCGGGCGAGCCTCAGGATGCCCGAACGGGCTCCCGCGAACTCTCGATCGAGAACGGGAACCAGAGAATGCCGAATGCGGTTTCGCAGGATTGACAGGTCCTCGTTGCTGACGTCCTCCCGCCAACCCTGGCCGATTGACCTCAGGTAGTCGATAATCTCCGGGCGGGTGCACCCGAGCAGCGGCCTGATGAACGGGCCCCTGGTCTCCCGGATCCCTGCAAGTCCCTGTACATCAGAGCCCTGGACAAAACGCATCAGAACGGTCTCCAGAAGGTCGTCCTGCGTATGGCCGAGGGCAATCCATGAAGCGCTGCTGCGTCCGGCTGCATCTTTCAGGAGCGCGTGGCGTTCCTCGCGGGCAACTTCCTCGAGGCTGAGCGACTCATCCCGGGCTCGATCGCGGCACCGACCAGCCGGGACTTCGGCCACTGTCAGTGGAATACCCAGCGACTCGCAGAGATCTCGCACGAACTGGATATCACCACTGATCTCTACTCGAGATCGGATCCCATGATCGATGATGCAGGCATGGAGGCGAATATCCAAAACCGGTCTCAAGCAAGACAACGCGCGCAGGAGCGCCGTCGAATCCGGCCCTCCCGACACTCCGATCAGAAGCGATGAGCCTTTCTCGACCCCGGAGGCCGCCAGCGCGCTGCTGACTCGCGTTTCGATGGTCGTCATGAAGACTCGTTGCGGCGATGTTCCGAGCTGGCGGCCGCTTCCCGCCGGTTGTAATCGTTCATCACTTTTGCCGGACCGCGCTCGATAAGATCGAGGACTGCGTCAGCCGCCCTTCCGACACCCTCTGCAATCAAGTCAGCCTCGTCCCGCCGCGGAGCTGACAGGACGTGCCCGATGACTTTCCCTTTCTGCGATGGCCTGCCGATCCCCACTGTCAGGCGCATGAATCCATCCGTCCCGAGAGCCTTGATGATCGATTCAAGACCCTTCTGGCCTCCCGAAGAACCCCGCAGCCGCAACCGGCAGTTGCCGGGGGAGAGGTCCAGGGTGTCGCATACAACAAGGAGATCCGTCGGGTCGCAGCCGGTCTCCCGGAGCGCCTCTTTCACGGCGCCGCCGGAGTTGTTCATGAAGGCCAAGGGCTTGACCAGGATGACTCGGTGCCCCAGGTGCTCCGCTTTTGCAATGCTGTAGGCGCGGAACAGCTTCTTGCGGAAAGAAGCGCCCAGCCGGGCCGCTAGGCTGTCCACCACGGCGAATCCGACGTTGTGTCGGGTATCGGCGTAGCGCTCGCCGGGGTTCCCCAGTCCGACGACCACCAGCGACAGGGGCTACTCCTCTTCTTCCGCTTTCTCCTCGCCGGTCTCGGCCTCCCCCTCCGCCGGAGCCTCGCCCTCGGCAGGCACCTCTCCCTCCACGGCGGCGGGAGCAACTTCCTCCTCGGCTTTGCGGTGCGCGACGAGGCAGACGACCTGGTCCGCGGCGGAAAGAACCTTCACGCCGGATGGCAGGGCGAGGTCCCTGACGTGCACCGACCTGTCCAGGGCCAGCTCCGAGATGTCCAGGACGATCTCCTCGGGAAGATCCTTCGGGAGGCACTCGACGTCCAGCTCGCGAAGCTGGGACTCGAGGATTCCGCCTTCCTTCACCCCCGCCGGATTGCCCGTGAGCCTGATAGGAACCCTGGTGCGCAGCGCCTTCCCCTTTTCGAACTCGTAGAAGTCGACGTGGAGAATCTGACCCGTCAGGTTGTCGCGCTGGTAGTCCTTGACGAGGACTTCGTGGACCCCGCCCGGCATGTGCAGCTCGACGATCGTGTTCTCCGTGATCCTCTTGAATGCGTTTCTGAACTCGCGCGCATCCACGGCGATGGCCGTTGGCGTGGTGTGGCCGTAGATGACCGCGGGGATCTTTCCGTCACGCCGCAGCCGTCCGGCAACCGACTTCCCCCCTCCCTGGCGGCTCTCGACGTTCAGTTTCTTCGCTTCCATTCAAAAACTCCTTCTCCTCGATTCCTTTCGCGCGACCGCGGCAGATTTCGCTGGGACGGCAGGATTCGAACCTGCGAAATGCCGGAACCAAAATCCGGTGGCTTACCGCTTGCCGACGTCCCAAGGTGCGCGGGTCCCTGGCCCGGGCTTTCGGCCCTCCTCCGGCTGCTCCGCTGTAAAACCGTTTCAGACCGGCTCGGGCTCGTCTTCCAACGGCTCGCCTTCGTCGTGCGCGCCGTCCGCGAACACTTCTTCTCCGTCCTGGCCGGTAATATGCTGCTCTCCGCCCCCTTTGTCAAACTCCTCCAGGATGCGCGCCTGGATCTTCCGGCGGAAGTCGGAGTTGATGGGATGCGCGATGTCCTTGAACTCCCCGTCCCGTGTTTTCCGGCTGGGCATCGCCACGAACCGCCCGAACTGGCCCATGATGATCTTGAGGTTGTGCACGACGAAGCAGTTGTCGAAGGTGATCGTGACGTACGCCTTCAGCTTGTTGTCAGACTCTACCTTCTTGATGCGAACGTCTGTTATCTCCATGGGTGGCCTCCCATTGGCGAATCCGCATCCAGCCATTTTACCAGAGCACCGGGGGCGAAGCAAGAGGGAGTCCGCCGCGTCGCCAGCCGGGCGTCGTGTGGTGCTGCGCCGGGCGAGATCTGCGGCCGGCGCCTCCCGGCGATGCTGCGATATCACATCGCGGACCGGGTTGGATGTGTTCGCGGACCGTCGTCGGCGTCTCCCGCGCTGAAGAAGCAAAATACTAGTTGACAATTCGCAAATTCTGGACGTAGATTCAGCTGGGTTTCATACTTCACGGGATCAGGCGGGGTGTACCATGCTGGAAAATCTGGGAAACAATGACAGTGGGTTCGCAGCCAGGTTCCTCACGTATTCGCTCGCAAAAGGCAAGGGAAAAGGAGAAGACGAGCCCGAGGGCGGCGAGGAGGAAGAAGAAGGAGAGGAGGAGGACCTCGACGAGGACTTCGACGACTACGAGGACGATCTCGAGGATGATTACGACGAGGAAGAGATAGAAGAAGAGGAAGAGGAAGAGTTCGAAGAGGATCTCGACGAGGACCTCGACGAAGAGGACGAAGAGGAGGAAGAGGAGGAAGAGGATCTCGACGAGGACGAGGAAGACGAGGAAGAAGAGTACGACGAGGAAGACTATCTCGACGAAGACGAATACGACATCGACGAGGACCTCGACTACGAGGACTTCGACCAGTAAGGAATACGTTCGGCCCTGAACCAGAGCCGCTCGAGCTCATAAAAGTCCCGCTGTTCCTTTTCCATCACGTGCACGACGAAATCCCCGCAGTCCAGCAGAAGCCAGCCGTTGACGGCAGCGTGTCGATGATGGCCCCGCGGCTGAATCCCCCGCGCGCGGAAGAACTCTATCAGCTCCCGGAGCAGACCGGCGACATGCGCCGCGCTTCGGGCTGTCGTGATCACGAAAAAGTCGGCGAACGCGCATATCTCCGTGATGTCCAGCACGACGGTATCCTCACCCTTGTGGTCGCTGAGGAGTCGGGCCGTCTCCAGCACTGTCTCCCTACTGCTTGACGAACCTGCCATCGAAGTCCCTTCCCAGGATCACGGTGATGTCGACCGCCTGGTCCATTTGAGGATCCGGCTTGGAGTAGATTCTCGAGCAGCGGATGATGTCGGCCACTTTCTTGGCGTCGTCCAGCCGGCCCTTGCGATCCAGGACGACCGTGTTCTGGTACTGGTCATTATCGGCGTTGTTGGGCGGCATCACTTCGAGGTCGAAGCTCTGCAGCAACTCCCGCGCGCGCGTGGCGAGACCGGGAGTCCTGGTTCCGTTGAGCACCTCCACGGTGATGGACAGCGTGTCCGGCGGCACGAACTCGTTCGAGGCATTGGCCGAAACTGCCTGCTTTACGGCTTGTTTCAGTAGCTCTCCTTCCTGGTGCGGAAAGAGCAGGTCACGGCCATCGACTGTGCGCGTCGTGCCCAGGACCCGCTGCAGCACCATGCGCTCCGAATCGAACCGTCCCATTTCCTGCACAAACGAGGCGACGGCCCGCTGGGAGAGATTGGTGCGCACGAGCGACCGAAGAACCCGCAGCGGAGCGCGCTGCAGGAGGAAGGCGCTCTTCTCCCCGAGCCCCTTCAGGAGAGACTGGAGAAACTTCTGCCGTCGGCCGATCCTGTCGACATCCGTCTCGAGGGGATCCTGATAGGTCATGAACTGCCGGGCTTTGTCCCCATCCAGCGTGATGCTTCCGGAGGGGAGCAGCACGCGGGCGCCGTCCCGCGTGAGGTCAACAGGGTTCGGAATGAAGACATCGACACCGCCGATCAGGTCTACCAGCCTTCCCACGTCCTCGCTGCTGATGTCGAAGACACAGGGGATCCCGACGCCGAGGAGATCTTCGATCCGCGACTTCAGCGCCGCAGGGTTTGACCTGCGGTACAGTGCGTCGATTCCGTCCACCTTGTTGAGGCGGGGGATGACTCCACCCAGGTTCGCCGGCACGTAGAACAGGGATCCCTTGCGCGTGTCGGGAGTGTAGAAGAAGACCTCGAAGAACAACGCCTTGTCGCCGTCGGAAAAGATGAAGAGCGTGTTCAGAGGCAGCTTTTTCTTGAGCGCATCCGTGATCTGGTCCACCCGAAGCTGCAGGTACGCGTAGACGCCCGAGCCCCCAATGACCAGGAGAATGAGCAAAAGAAGGATCACGCTCCTGTCAGGCTTGCGGCTTCTCCTTTCAAGCATTCCGCGTCAGCTCCTCGTGCAGGGCCTGCGCGGGCGGGGCAATCTCGCGGGACTGGGCCCGCACGTGATGGATCTTCCTCTCCAGAACGGCGAGCACCATTTCGTCGAGGCTCAGGGCCAGCGTGCGGCGTCGGAACTCGGGAGACACGAACTCGCGGGTCGGCTCCAGGTAGTCCGCCGCAAACACGATCTTCGAAAGGTACCCCATCCCCCCGCGCCCCGTGATGTGGTCCCGGATGGCGTCCAGCGTCGTCGGATCGCCGTAGCCGGTATCTTTCTGGAGAATGACGGCTCCCGCGCGGCCGTGAAGGAGAAGGGGATTTCCCCTCTCCCAGGGAGCGAGGGGAAGGCCGTCGCCCTCACACAACAGGATGATCTCCGAAGGCTCCAGCTCCCTGCCCAGGTCATGGCACATACCGGCGATATACCCCTTCTCCTCGTCCACATGGAAGCGGTCGCAGAGCTCACAGCTCAGGCGCGCGACCTCACGGGAGTGAGACAGGCGGGGCCGCGAGAGGCTTGCCTCGGCAAGAGCCGCTGCCCGAGAGCGCCAGACATTCCGTTCATCCATACAGCGTATTCGCCTCGATGTACTCCAGCACCCCGTCGGGGAGGAGAAAACGCACCGTTCGACCTTCGGAGATCCGACGGCGAATCTCTGAGGAGGAAATGGGCAGGATCATGTTGGGCACCACGCGGTGAGGATACTCCAACGCCACGGGAGCTGCCAGAGTTCTGCGGGCGATGAAGAGGTCCACCATTCGCGACAGTCTCCCGGCATCCTTCCAGGTTGGAAAGCCTTCCACCAGGTCATCGCCTATGAGGAATCCTGGTTTCCCGCTGAAGCCGAATTTCCCCATCAGCTCCTCGACGGTATCGATCGAGTATGAGGGTCCGCTGCGCTTGATCTCGCTCTCCACCACCAGGAACTTCGGGCATCCCCGCACGGCCCGGCGCAGCATTTCCAACCGGTGAGCAGCCGGCAGAACCGGGGTAGGGTCCTTGTGCACGGGTTGGTTCGCCGGGAGGAAGATTGCCGAATCGTAGCCAAAAGAGCTTCTCACCTCCTCCGCGATGAAGAGGTGTCCGTAGTGGACAGGGTTGAAAGTTCCTCCGAGGATGACCGCTTTCACCAGCGGTCCCCTGGTGCGGAAATCCCCGCTGCCGAGCCTGCCCTGCGTGCCTCTGCCTGCCGCACGAGTTCAAGAATGGCTTTCTTGAGCGAGGGTATGCCAGAACGGGCAAAAGCCGACACGGGAAAGACTCTTTCTCCGGGGAGCGCAGCGCGCAGCGCTGCAAGCCCCTCGGGTGCGGATGGCAGATCCTCCTTCGTCCCCACGATCAGACGGGGTCTGGCGGCGAGCTGCGCCGAGTACGCGGTCAGCTCCTTCTCGAGGACCGCGACCGCGGAAGGACAATCGTCGCTTCCCAGGTCAACAAGGAACAGGAGCGCCGAGCATCTCTCTATATGCCTGAGAAAGCGCAGGCCGAGCCCTCGGCCCTGCGATGCCCCCTCGATGATGCCGGGGATGTCCGCCAGTATCAGGTCACGCTCGGCAAGGTGGAGGATGCCGAGGCTCGGGACTTTTGTCGTGAAGGGGTAGTCGGCGATACGCGGACGCGCGTTGGTCAGAAGAGAGAGCAGCGTCGATTTCCCGGCGTTGGGCAGGCCGACAAGGCCGACATCCGCAATCAGATGCAGCTCGACCCTCACCTCCCGGCTCTGGCCTTCGATTCCTCTCTGCGCGTAACGGGGTGCCTGGTTGACGGAGGTAGCATAATGGGAGTTGCCTTTTCCCCCCCGGCCACCGCGCAGGAGGACGAAGCGGTCACCGTCTTCGGTGAGGTCTGCGAGCCGCTCGCCGGATTCCTTGTCCCGGACAACCGCGCCGGGCGGAACCGGGATCTCGACATCTTTGC
>DATKLB010000127.1:0-3243 GCA_035542615.1 Spirochaetia bacterium
TGATAACGAAATCTCGCGGTCCTTCATCGACAGGAACGTGGGGTCCAAGAGGAGCGAGGCGAACGCAGTACTCGCCTTCGTTTCCGGCCAGGTAGACGAGGTCAGCTCCCGGCTGGACAGGGCGGAGGAAGACCTGCTGCGCTACAAGCAGTCCCACCGCATCGCCGACATCTCGGAGGAGGCAAAGCTCAAGTTGGACCGGCTGTCCGACCTGGAGAGCCACTACGAGGAGGCGAAGATGCAAAGGCAGATCCTTGCCACCCGTATCGCCGCTGCAACGCGTCTCGCCTCACCTGACGCCGCCCTGGCGGGACCGCCTCCCAGCCCCGCAGTGACCGCCCTGCAGGACCGGTTGACCGACGTGGAGAGGCGCCTGGCACAGCTCGCCCCCGGGGATTCGGGGGAGGCACGGCTTCGCGCACGCGCGGACTCATTGAAGAGGGAGATCCAGGTGGAAATGGAAAAGGCGGTCGGCCCGGGGCAGCCGAGGTCGGTTAACTCGGTGCTCCAACTCCAGATCGCCGACTACCGCTACCAGGACGTCATCCTGGCGGCGCAGGAGGAGGCGTTCCGGGGGCTGATCGAAGCCAACAAGGCGGATGTGAATACACTCTCCGAGCAGGACGTCAGCCTGGCACGGCTGGAACGGACGCGCAGGATCAACGACGACCTGTACTCTGAACTCGTGAAATCCAGGAATGAGGCCCAGATCGAGGCCGTCAGCCAGCTCGGCAACATCGACATCATCGATCCCGCCTTCGTGCCAGTGCGCCCCGTAAGCCCGAACAAACAGGAGAATCTCATCATCGGGCTCCTGCTGAGCATCGTCTTGGGCATCTGCCTCGCGTTCCTCCTGGACCACTTCGACACGATCGTGACAAGCGAGGAGGAGATAAAGAAACTGCTGGCGGCTCCGCTCCTCGGATACATCCCGAGATTCCATCAGAATGGCCGCGCCATTGCGAAGAGAAGGGGGGACCTTCTGCCGCGCAATCCACTTTTCACCCGGGATGAGCCGCGCTCTCCCGTTTCGGAGGCATTCCGTTTGCTGCGCACCAACCTTTTCTTTATCGAGCTCGACAAGGGGTTGAAAACTATCGCGGTGACGAGCGCCGTCCCCGGGGAAGGGAAGACTGTCATTGCCGTGAACCTTTCGGCCGCCCTCGCCGTTCAGGAAGAAAGGGTCCTGATCATCGACGCGGACTTCCGTGCACCGGCGGTGCACAGGGTCCTCCTCCTCCCCCAGACCCCCGGCTTCACCGACATCTTTGCTGAGCACCTGAGCGTTCGCAGCGTCGTGCGCCAGGTGGAAGGTTTGCCCAACCTGAGCGTGATGACCGCGGGACGCATCCCACCGAACCCGGCTGAGATCACCGGCTCCGCGCGCATGCGACAGCTGATCGAAGAGCTCAGGGGAAGCTTTGACAGGATCATTTTTGACGGCCCTCCCGTGCTGGGCGCCACCGACGCGGTGGTCCTGGCGTCATCCGTCGACGGCGTGCTGGTCGTCCTGCGAAAAGGAAAGATAGACCGGCGGGCGGTCAGCAGAATGTCTGAAATTTTGGATCATACCCCGGTCACGATCCTCGGCGGGGTGCTCAACGGGATCGACAAGGGCGATGAGGGATACGGATACGGGTATGGCTACTACTCTCGGGGCACTGACCCTCAGAAGTGACGAGCCGCGCGACCCGCCATGGTTCGTCAGAAGGGACGCCGCATCGCCACGACGAATGGCAGCTCACGGGAGACCGTGGGGTGGCGATGGATTGTCAAAGGCGGGGCGAGCATCGTCGACCAGGCAACGCTCGCGGGGGCCAACTTCGTCGCGAACCTGCTCCTGGCCCGCTGGCTGCCGCCCGCCCAGTACGGGGCCTTCACCCTCGCCTATTCTGTATTCCTGCTCTTCGGCACCTTCCATACGTCCGTATTCAGCGAGCCCATGCTCGTCTTCGGGGCCGGCAAGTATGCGCAGCGGTTCAGGCGATACATTGGTCTTCTCACTCTCGGTCATCTTGCGGTCATGGTGCCGATCTGCCTCATCCTTATCGGCGTTTCTGTCCTTCTTGGGCGTGTCTACCCGATCGAGGTACAGCTGGCCCTGCAGGGGCTGGCGTTCGCTGGCCCCTTCATTCTGCTTTTATGGTTGCTCAAGCGGGCCTTGTACGTGAGCCTGAAGCCGGAATGGGCGGCGCTGGCGGGTGCCTCCTACCTTGTCCTGCTTCTGGGAAGCTTCTTCTTGCTGCGCGCGGTCAAGAAGATCTCGCCGGAGATGACCTTCATGGCGATGGGCTGGAGCTGCCTGCCGGCAACCCTGCTGCTCATGAAGCGTCTTCGGCCGCAGTGGAGGGCCGTCGGCGACCTTCGCGCGGCCGAGGTGTTCGAAGGTCACTGGAGGTATTCCCGTTGGGCGGTCGGGTCGTCGATCCTGACATGGATCCCCGGGAATATCTACTTTGCTGTCCTGCCTGCCTGGGCAGGCCTGGAAGGGGTCGCCGCTCTGCGTGCGCTCACCAACCTCGTTCTTCCCGTCGGGAACGCAATTGGCGCTCTTTCCCTGCTGCTGGTACCCCTTCTCTCTCGGAATCGCGCCGAGGGGAGAAAGCGCCTGACGCGAACCATGGCGGTTTTCCTGGCCTTGTTTTTAGCTGGGGCCGGCGTCTATTACCTCGGTCTGATTTTCTTTCGCGGTGATATCGTGAGAATTCTCTATGGAGGCAGGTACGGTGAGATCGTGCCTTTGGTGCCCTTGGTCGGCCTCCTGGCATTCACGGCCGGCATCACGGCAGTATTTGGGGCCGCTCTGCGAGCCTTCGAACGCCCTGATGAGGTGTTCTGGAGCTATGTCGTATCCAGTGCGGTCGCCTTTGGGGCAGGGATCATACTGGCCAGGACGCTTGCGGCAGCCGGGGCTCTGTGGGGATTGCTGCTGTCGTCGACAGCCACTGCGGCAATGACGTTTCTTTTTTTCCGGCGCTTCTCCACGAAGGAGGAGTAGCTGTGAAGCGATCGGTCGTCTGCCGCAACTCCTTCATCCGCTCCAGCACTCAGGAGTCGCGCTCCCTCGAATGGTTGAGCTCCATTCTCAGCGTGGGAAACCGGATTTCCCTGAATGCCAACGTTTCGAGTGCCGATGCGCCGGGCCGACCGCGCCAGCTCTTTGGCTGGTGTGCCCTCAAGGACGGAAGGGCCCTTCTGATCCCTGTGGATTCTGCGGCCGCGGGAATAGGGTCCCTGCGCCTG
>DATKLB010000128.1:0-13550 GCA_035542615.1 Spirochaetia bacterium
GCATGACTTTGACCGGCGCCAGCTCTTTCGCCCTCCGCCACATTTTCCTGTGTCGAGGCTTGAAGATGCGCCGGTACATGTCGGGGGAAATCTGCGGTCCGGACTGCATGCCGAGGTCGTCGCCGAACAGGACGATGTCGATCGATTCACCCGCCGAGCCGAGGAATCGCTCGAGTTTTTCCAGGTGGATTTCCACGAGCCTGTCGAGGAAGGCCTCGGCGCGCCGGGGCTCCGCGGCCAGCAACATGAAGAAGTTGTCGTTTCGGTAGAGGAACTGGCCGATCTCAAGGAGGTTCCCTCCGAACAGACCGAGAATCGCCCGCGAGGTAGAGGAGCGAAGCCGCGCGGCTCCCGCCCGCTGCTTCTTCGGGCCCTCGGGTCCGTCAGCAATCGGCCCCGGCGGACACGCCACCGCTGTCCACATCGTCTCATCCATGGCATTGGGAACCGCGGAAAGATCTTCCTGCTCGGCAAAAGGGAATGTCGTCTGCTCGAAATACAGCGCCCCGTCGGGCATTCGCGCGATCTTCTGGCCGCTTTTCGAGAGCAGAACCCATTCCCCGGGGCACCGCTCGAGTTTCAGCCATGCCGGCATCTGGCAGGGAGTGCCGTCGGGAAGGGTCCAGTCCTGCCACCAGCGGTCTTCCACCGCGAAGCCCCGGCCCATCTCGATCGCATCGACGCCGAAGCGCTCGAGCACGTCGTCGTCGATGATTGCCAGCTGCTGGATCGCGTCGTAAACCCTGATGGGCTTTTTCGGCAAGCCAAGGTACTCGCGCAGCCGGGCGTATGCGATGGCCGCAATTCCGGACGACCGGTGCCCGCCGAAATCGATCGGGACCGTGTCGGACTCTTTGTGCTCGAAAGCGCCGAGAACTCTTTCCCGTGATGTCATGTCATCTTCCTCCCGCGATGCTTCTGCACGAAGCTCTCTTCACCAGCTGCTCCTTCACCTTGAGCACGTGCACATCCTCGTGGGCGTGCCGGAAACGCTCCAGCATGAGGCTCCCAGCGATCCTCCCGAGGAGGGAGGAGTTGATGCGCATGGTCGTTATCTGGGGCTGTCCGGGGAGGCTGTAGTCCAGCACATCCCCCGGTGCAATGAGAGAAACATCGTCGGGAACCCGCAGGCCCAGCTCACGGAGGGCCATGATCACGTAAAGGCCCAGGTAGTCGTCGTGGGCAAAGATCGCCGTGGGCCTGTCGCTTCGCGAGAAGAGCGATTCCAGCCGCTCGACGAGGCGTTTCGAATCGATGAAAGGAATCGTGACGCGATGGTCGGCCGAGAAAGGGAGGGCATTTTCATCAAGAGCCTTCCTGAACCCGACGAACCTGTCGGCGATCAACACTGGCATGTCAGGACGCTCGTATTCGACGAAGGCGATGACCCTGTGCCCGAGTGAGACGAGGTGCTGGGCACCCTCGTACGCGCCTTGAAAATCATCCACGCAGACGGAGTAGTGCCTGTCCTGGAAGTTGCTGTTGTTCACGACGACAAGGTACGTGCCGCGACGCTCGAGGTCCTCGAAGAGGGACTCCTCGCCGAACTGAACGGAGAAGACGGCGCAGAGACCGCAGGTCTCCACGATGTGCAGGGTCTGCCCCCTACCGGCCAGCGCGCTCACGGGAACCATGACTGGAGCGAATCCCTCGCGGAGCATCGCCAGCTCGATTTCGATCAGAATAGGGCGGGTAAAAAACCATTCGTGGCTGCGATCATCGGGATAGACGATCCCGACCGGGCATTGAGCAGCGGTCGGCCTGACCCTTTGTGCGCTCCTGGCGCGATATCCCAGGGTGTCGGCCGCGGCGAAGATCTTCTCCCGCACCTCGACCGAGATCCTGCCCTTGCCGGAAAGGGCGAGAGAGGCAGTGGCAAGGGATACGCCGACTCGCTCGGCAACGTCCTGCAATCTGGCACCAGCCATATTCCCGCCGGAAATGATAAAATTTTGATCTCAGTTAACCAGATTCCTGGTGCGTTGTCAAGAAAGATTCTCTTGAGACCGTCTCGGTTGCTGCAAAAACTGGCCAAAAACGATTCTTCCTTGACAGCTCACTGGGACTCTGATAAAAAGTAGATAAAAGAGCGAAAGCAAAAAGGGAACCCGCCTCGTTGAGGCATGGAGATGGGTCGAGTTGTCAATCTGAGCCAAGGAGGTTCGTATGGGCAACAGGAAGAATTTCATTTTGCTTCTTCTCGTGCCGCTGCTCTTCGTTGTGGGCATGGGAGCATTCGCAGACCAGAACCTGATCCTGATGCATGACAAGGGAGGCAACCCGAACTACCAGCCATTTTTCGAGCAGCAAGGGCAGATGGCCAAGGATGCGGTCGGGGTCGGGTTCACCCCGACGCCGTACCCTGACACCAGCACGTACCAGGCTGCTGTGCGAGCGGCGCTTCCCACAGACAAGGCCCCGGATCTGTTCACCTGGTGGTCGACCTACCGTATGAAGGACTTGATCGATCAGGGTCTCGTTGCCGATATGACTGACTTGTGGGACAAGCACAAGGCTGAATATCCAAAAGGAGTCCGGGACGCCTTCACTTTCAATGGGAAGGTCTACGGGATCTGCGATGTCGTCGAATACTGGGGGGTCTGGTACAACAAGGCGGTATTCGCAAAGTACAACCTCTCGGTCCCCGCCACGTGGGCCCAATTCTTGAATGTCTGCGCCACGCTCAAGAAGAATGGCGTCACACCCATGGCGCAGACAGTACAGGGAAGATGGCCCACGTTCATCATGTTCGAGGAGATGGTAGCTCGCCAGGATCCGCAGCTGTACGTGGACTTGTGCGATGGCAGGGTCAAGTACACCGACCCCCGGGTGAAGAAAGCCTTCGCGGTATGGGCGGATTTGATCGCGAGGGGGTATTTCACCGATCCGTCCACCGACCTGTTCTCCGATGTGCCCCGCCTGTTCGCGAACGGCGAAGTGGCGATGGTGCCATGCGGCTCCTGGTACCTGACGGTTCTCACCGGCAATGGCGTTCCTGAAGACAACGCAGACATCTTCATCATGCCTCCTGTGAATCCGAGCGCGGGGAAGGTCGTGATCCTCGAAGCCAGCCCAATTCTCATCGGCGCGAAGGCTCCGAACCTCGCGGAAGACAAGAAGGTCGCCGACTGGTGGATGGGCCCCGAAGGCAACGCCGCCTTCGCCAAACTGGTAAACCAGTTCCCACCCAACTCAAAGGCGGACGCGAGCTTCCTGCCCGCGTCCAAGGTGGCCCTGAAGAAGAAGATCGTGTCCGAGAACTACCGGGTTCTCAACCGCTACTGGGAAGCCACTCCCACCCCGATCTGTGAGAAGGCGGTGGACAAGTTCGCCGAGTTTATCCTGAAGCCTGACTCCGTAAACACTGTGCTCGCGGACCTGGACAAGATCGCGGCGGATTACTGGGCAAAGAACAAGTAGAACGATAGGATATTCATCGAGCGGGGCGCCGAGTTAAGACGCCCCGCATTCTTTGCTCCCGGGAGGGCTCCCTGAAAGCAAAGGAAGCAGCCGTCAGCTATCTGTTCATTCTCCCTGCGTTCGTCCTCGTGGTCGTTCTGCTCATCGTGCCAATGCTCCAGAACATTTACTACAGCTTCTTCGACTGGAATGGTCTGAGCAAGCCAGTATTCATCGGCGTGCACAATTTCGTGGCTCTCTTCGGGGACTCAGTGCTTGCAGGGTCCATGCTGAACACGGCAATCTGGGTCGCATTCACCCTCGTGTTCCCGGTCATGGGGGGCCTCCTGGTCGCTGTGTTCGTCACCGGCCTGCGCGGAGAAAACTTCTTCAAGTCGATTTTCTTCATTCCCCTGACGATCTCCTTCGTCGCTACAGGAACCATCTGGACGTACATGTTCAGCCGCGAACTCGGCGTTTTCAATGGGATCTTCCGCCTGCTTGGGCTGCCCATCAAGCTCTCCTGGCTGACCAGTGTCCCTCTCAACACCTTCTCGATGCTCATTTCCTGGACGTGGCAGCAGCTCGGGACGAACATGGTAATGTTCCTGATGGGCCTTGCCACCATCCCGTCTGATCCTGTGGAGGCCTGCCTCATCGACGGCGCCAACGGCTGGCAGACTTTCATTCATGTGAAGTTCCCGATGCTCGCGCCGATCACGACCGTGGTCATCACCATGGCGATGGTGAACGGGTTCAAGGTGTTCGACATCATTTATGTGATGACACGCGGCGGTCCCTACCAGTCATCCGAAACGCTTGCCGTCTCCATGTTCAGAGAGACTTTCACGCTTTTTCACATGGGCTACGGCGCCGCGATCGCTGTCCTGCTTTCCGTCATCGTCATCGCGATCTCATCGGCCTATATCCGGCGCATGACGCGGCGCGACCTGCTGTACTATTGAGGGGACTGCATGACCTCGGCCAGGACTTTACGAAAGATTCCAATCTATGCTGTACTCATCGTTTTGTGCATCCTCTGGCTCCTTCCTGTTCTGAGCACGCTCGTCGTTGCGCTCAAGAGCCCCCAGGATTTCGTGTCGCAGAAGTTCTACCAGCTTCCCGTCCACATCTCCCTGACGCAGAACCTGAACAAAGTGCTCACCGAGTACCGGCTGAACGCCCACTTCGTCAACTCGCTCCTGTACGCCGTGGCAGGAGGCGCCGTGACAATCATCACAGCCTCTATGGCGGGATACAGCATCGTGCGGCTGCGTCCGAAGTTCAATTTCCTTCTCTTTCTCATCATCTACAGCGGAACTCTTTTTCCCTTCCAGATGTACCTGGTCCCCGTGTATCGTCTCTATAATGTGCTCGGGCTCTATGACACTCGAACCGGTATGATCCTGATCTATTCCGCGATCTGCATTCCTTTCAGCCTTTTCGTCTATCGGGGCTTCTACACGACCATCCCACGGGAGATCGAGGAGGCGGCACGGCTCGACGGGTGCGGTCCGGTTCGTTCGTTCGTGTCGGTCTTTCTCCCCCAGTCCCTGCCCCCGACAGCCGTCGTGGCGCTTTTTCAGATGACCTGGATCTGGAATGACCTGCTGTTCGGCATGGTGCTTTCGCGGACCCAGCACGTACGACCCATCATGGTCGCCCTAGCCACAATGACAGGTTACGGAGGCGGAAACATCCCGTGGATCATGACAGGGGTGATATTCACGTCCATCCCGACGGTGGTGCTCTTCATTCTGCTTCGCCGGTTCTTCATCCAGGGAATGACGCTGTCCATCGCCGCATGAGCTATCTTCTGGCAGCACCCTCGTAGTACTCGACGAGCTTGTTCAGAGAAGCGGCCTCCTGCCCGGTGCTGCAGCGGATCTGCCCGCCCATGACAAACCACACGGGGTCGCTTTTCACCCAACGCACTTCGAAGGACAGCCGGAACGGCGCGATCGTGCCGTCGTGGACGGGGATCACCCGGATGACTACCGTCTGACCTTCGCTCACGGCAACCCGGCGCAGAAACGCCACCTGGGCGCCTGTGGCGCTGAGGTCGCGAAGGTACCCTGGAGTCATCGTGTCCAGGAGGACTGCTTTGTCATACCCCGCTGCTCGCTCGGCGCGTCGATGCTCGGCGTTCATTCGTGGCCTACCGTGCGGTCTCTCTCGCGTCCACCCGGGCTGTCAGGTTGATGACCGTCCCTGCAACGCTGCCGTGCTCCCATTGTCGGGGCTTCCCGTTGCCGTCGAGAAACATGATCTGGAAGGTGTCGAAAGTCTTGCGGGCGACGTAGAGTCCCATGCCGAAGCGCTTGTATCCGCTGTTGCGCTGGTACTCCTCGAACGCGGCGGAGCGCAGATCGACCGCGTCAGGATCGGCGGCCACGTCGTAGGGAAGAGACCGCGGGTCGAATCCGCCTCCGAAGTCCCGCACGGAAACGGAAAGGCGCCCGTCAGCGATGATGAATACCACTTCGATGTCCCGCCCCTCGCCTTTTTCCCGGTGTGCGCGAATAGAGTTGTTGATCAGCTCGAGGACTGCAAAGCGTATGCTTCCTGCGCTCACTCTGGTCGGGGGGATCCTGACGTTTTCGAGACGGCGAATGATATCGCGAAAGTCCTCTTCCGGGCTCAGCGCGATCTGCACGATCCCGTCCGCCTGGTCCCGTGCGTGAGCTGCCGGCTCCGCCGTCATTTTTTCCATCCCTTTCCCAAATGAAATCAATCGTGGATAATCACCGGCATGGTATATTGTTATGCGGAGCTGCGCAATTACCGGCAACTCACGCGCCTGCGTTCCTCCAGTCTCCCCGGCATCGAAGCTGGCCTTCTGGCCATTCTCGGATCTCGAAGATCCCCTCTGCTTTCTCTCGGCCAGGGCGCGTGGATCATGGAGCTCGGCCAGGAGGAAGAGCTCGACGCAGGCACCGCGGCCGCGGGGATGCTCAGGATTCTCGATTTCCTGGAAGCGAGGCGTCAGGAGCTCTTCGGCTTCGCCATTCTCGTGGCGTCTCACGAGATCGGGGCTGCCGCGCTGACCGCAGACCGGCTGCGAAGCCTTCTGCTCGACGCGGAGCAACAAGAGGGGCTGTGGATTGCCCCCGACTGTGCCGGTCTCTTCGAAGGTCTTCTGGCATTCGATCGGAATGCGCCTTTGTTCCGTGTTACAGGCCCCACCCAGGCCCCGGAGCCCGATCTGGGTTTCCAGGAAAAACCGCGTCCATGGTTCAGGGAAGCCCTCGTCGAGCGTGCGCTGGATATCATGTCCGCCCGCCTGAACGCACAAGAATCCGCCCGGATACTCCACCTCCATGGTCCGTCCGGCGTGGGAAAGACCGCGCTCCTTCGGGAAGCGGCCTTTCGGCTTCTAGGAGGAGACCGCGAGATCCCGGTGCTGCGCACGCACACACTCTTCAAGCGCAGGTCACCGCTGCATCCCTTTCTGAACAGCCTTTCCTCGTCGCTTCTTGCGGGGGCGGACGCGTATCTCGCTGGCGCCGAACGCGGCGCCTGGGAGGACGTTGCCGGCCTTCTCAGATGGCTCCTCGGCGGCGAGGGGAGGGAAGAGACGCTCCACCCGGATCATGTTCTGGAAGACTTCACGATCGGCTACCGGCTGTGCCTCACCGCCTGGATTCGCATGGCCGGGCAGAAGCACCTGCCTGCGCTGTTCCTGTGTGACGGCGTCGACAGCTATCATCCGGAAGCTCGCAGGCTCGCCGCTCGAATTATTGAGGATTTCCGCGCGTATCCCGACTTCGTTCCCGTGATCTCGACCACCTCCGCCGTGATCCCGCACGAACTCTCCATGCTCGGCGTGCGATCGCTGTTTGTCCATCCCCTGGGAAAACGCGAGTTGCGATCCCTGTGCGGACATCTCTACCCGGGGCTCGTGCTGCCCTCGTCCCTGCTGCGCCGGCTTCGCAGGCGCTCACGCGGATTGTATACGCCAGTCGTTTCCTATTTTCAATATTTCCACCGGGCGGGCTTCATCCGGTTTGCGGCTGATCGCCACGAGTGGCTCCCGGTCGCAACTGATGACTCGAGTCTTCCCGCCAATCCCCTGTCAGCGTCCTGGTATCTGATTCGTACGCTTCACAACGAAGCCTTCACCATACTGTACGCTGCTTCTCTTTCGGGCGGGCTGCTGGATCGCCGCGGCTTCCTGGCTTTCCTCGTGGAGGCCGGGTTCGAACAGCGCTCCGCGGAAAAGATCCTCACGGCGCTCGTTCTCGCAGGCCTGGTCGCTGAAGAAGACGTTCTTATTCCCCGGTTTTCTGTCCTGCGGCGCAAGTTGGAAGCCGAGCTCGGTGTCGAAGGGACTGAGCTGAGAGACCGTTTTCTGGCCCACATGTGCGGACTGTGGGAGTCGGGCAGGTATCTTCACGAGGTTCTCCTCTTCACTTTCCTTGCCAGGAACGGCCGCACCGATCTCGCCCTGCGCATCCTGCCGCAGATCATCCGCCGAAAGCTGGAGGAAGGCGACATATCCGGCGCGCGGGCGTTCTGCGATCCCGCCAAACTGGAGTTTTCATCGGAGCCGACCCCTTCCCAGCGCGCGCAGATCGGTGCCCTCATGGCGATTGGCAGGCTGCGCGCCGCCCTTCTCGAGGGCAGCCGGGAAACGGCCGAAACGGCCAGGCCTGACGTTGCGCAGTTGACGCGGGCGGAGCGCGTTCCCCCGGTCATAGCGCCCGGGGAGCGGTCACCGGCGTCGTGCGGCCCTGTCCTCCAGGGCGAGGCCTGGATCGAGCTTGCCAGGCATTCCCTGTCCCTGGGAGACTCGCCTGCCGCGCTCGAGGAGGTGAAGCGCGCTCTGCTGTTGTTCCAGGATCAGCGCCAGGAGCGCTCCACCCGCGCCGAATCCGGCGAGCGCGGGTCGTACCTCTGGCTCGGGGTGACGATGCTGTCAGACGGAAAGCTCAAGGAAGCAGTCGAATACATAAGCCTTTCGGAGAGGCTCTGCCGGGAGGCGGGCGACGCTCCAGGGGCTCTTCAGGCTTGCATCCACCTGTCGGTGACGCTCTTCGTGGCGGGCCGTTTCACCCAGTGCCTCGCTGGCGTCGAGCGCGGCTCGGAAGCGGCCCGGACCGCCTGCCGAAGGGAGTCGGAGCTGTTCCTGCAGTTCCTCGGAGCGCGGACCTGGTTCCAGCTTGGCGCTCACGAGGAGTGCTTCGCTTCCTTGCAGAAGTGCCTGTGCCTTGCCACGCTGTATTCGATCCGGAGGGCGATCCCGGTGCTCCGCGCCTGGCTGGCGCGCAGCGCCCTGTATCGGGGCGAGGTCGACCACGGCCTTCGACTTCTGCAGCAGATCGAGCAGACACGGGAGGCTCTTTTCTTTCTTGCCGAGGGATGCCTTTTCGCCGATGACCTGGAAAACGCCTCACGCTACATCGACAGCGCCCTGGCCCTCGAGACGGAGCATCGATTCCCCTTTGCTGAAACCCCCTCCTGGTCCGACGGCTTTGCTTCCATCGAAGGCAGGTGCTTCCGCCTGAGCCGGGGCGGCGCCTTCCTGCGACGGAGCCTTGCTGCCCTGCGGGCTTACTTCCTGGGGCTGCGCGGCGCTTCGGAAGAGGGGATCCGCGAGCTGCGCCGGATCACCCGCTCCGAGAAATCGGTCGAGGAGGACCACAACGGCTACTGGTATGACTATCTCTACGCAATGGTGCTTCCCGAATCCGGAGCCGAGGAGGTCGACGACAAGGAGACCATCCTCAGCAAGGCCGTGAAGAGCCTGCAGGAGAGGGCAAGCAGGATCGATGCTCCCGCTCAGCGAAGCTCATTCCTGTCCCGCAACATGTGGAACCGAAGGATCATGGACGAGGCTCGGCAGAGAAAACTGGTCTGACCTTGGCACGCCCTCCGCACGGCCCTAGCACGGCGCAGCCGTGCGGAGGCAGTGTTAGGGGTTAGGGTTGACGAAGTCTCTCGACAGCCCGTATACTCTGTTTTGCGATTTTCCTTGGGAGGGGAACATGGCAGAGCAGCTCATCGTCAAGAATCTGCCCTTCATCAAGGTCCTCCCTGCCTGGGCGCAGGAGCTTTCCTACAAGTACTGCTCGAAAACCGCGAATCTCTACATCCTTTCCGGCAACATCCGGGACTTCCTGCCCCACAAGATGAAGGAGGGGGAGTTCAACTTCGTCAAGATCCAGGAGTACGTCTCGGAGGTCCTTTTCGGCAATCGCGATATCATCGTGTTCTACGACAGGTCCTCGGGGGTGAGCTTCCTCACGCCCGAGATGAAGAAAGACTACTTCGGGAAGATGCGCCAGCTCTCCCCGCATGCGACCCCCGGGACTCTCCTGACGAGGAATCCCATCAAGGCCCTTTCCCGGCTTGAGAAATACTTCTATGCGAACATCTCGCACAACAAGCGCATCGTTCTCATCATCGACTACGCGGAGACCATTGTTCCCAATACCGACATCGCGAGATACACGGACGAGGATCGTTACTGTCTCGTGACGCTGAATCGATGGGCCAATGATCCCATTTTCACGCAGGGTGACGTGTCCATCCTCCTGCTCACAGAGAACCTCGCCGACCTGAATCCCGGCGTGGTGCGCTCTCCGGGGGCCATCAAAGTCAACATCCCGATCCCTGATGAGACGGTGCGCGCGCGCTTCCTCAGCTTCCTGGACGCGCAGGGAAAACTTCTCCTCGAGGAGCGCCTGGGCGTGCCGGAGTTTGCCGCGATCACCAGCGGGCTGAACCTCGTGAACCTGAACCAGCTCGCGGCGGAGAGCTTCCAGGAGGACCGGGAAATCGGCCTCGCGTATCTGAAGGAGAAAAAAAAGCAGATCATCGAGGCGGAAGCGGTCGGGCTGCTGGAGTTCATCGAGAGCGAGCATGACCTGCAGGCGGTCTCGGGTCACGATTTCGTGAAGAAGCGCTTTCGCAGCGCCGCAAAGGCGATCCGCGACGGGCGTTTCGACGTTCTTCCCATGGGCTACCTCATTTCGGGCCCCGTCGGGACGGGCAAGAGCTTCATGGTCGCGGCATTCACGGGAGAGATTGGAATCCCCATCGTGAAGTTCCGCAACTTCCGGTCCAAGTGGCAGGGAGTGACCGAATCGAACCTGGAGAAGATCCTCAACATCCTCAAAGCGATGGCTCCTGTCGGGGTGATGATCGACGAGGCGGACGCGTTCCTCGGGGACCGCAACCAGGAGGGAGATTCCGGGACGAGCAACAGGATTTTCGCGCAGATTGCCTCGTTCATGGGCAACACGGAGTACCGGGGAAAGATCATCTGGTTCCTCATCACCTGTCGCCCCGATCTCCTGCCAATCGACCTCAAGCGGCAGGGCAGGGCGGAGGAGCACCTGGCGCTGTTCTACCCTGAGACCATCGAGGAGAAGGAAGACCTTTTCGAGACCCTGGTGAAGAAGCTCGCGTTGCGCATGCAGAAAGTGAATGTCGGCGAGCTTTTCCGCAAGTACAAATACGAGTTCTCGGGCGCGGATCTGGAATCCGTCCTCATTCGGGCGAAGTTCCTTTCCGCCATGAACAGTCATGTTTTCGTTACAAAGGGGGATCTGGAGGAGACGATCCAGGATTTCATGCCTCCTGCTTATCCCCACGAGATCGAGCTGCAGAACCTCGTTGCCGTTCTGGAGTGCACCAGCAGGGAGATGGTGCCCAAACGCTTCCGCGACCTGACGCGGGATCGCCTCGTCACCGAGATCAAACAGCTGAAAGTCCTCCTGCACGAGAGAGAGTAGATCCAGCGCCAGGCCTGGCGCCTGCATTCCGAGTATTGATTTTCCTCCCCTCATCACTACAATTGGGATGTCGGCCCCGCTGCCACAGAAGGAATGTGCTCATGACGTCCCGAAAAGTGGAGATCGCGCGAAAGACGCGTGAGACTGAGATCTCTCTGACCCTTGACCCCGATGCGCCGGGCGGAGGACAGGTGCGTACCGGCCTGCCTTTCTTCGATCACCTCCTCGCCAGCATGGCCTTTCACGGAAGATTCTTCCTCGATATCGATGCCAGGGGGGACATCGATGTGGATCCGCACCACCTGGTCGAAGACGTGGGTCTGGTCCTGGGGCAGGCTTTCACTGACGTGCTCGGGAAGAGCGGACAGGTGAAGCGATTTGGGCACGCCGTCATCCCCATGGATGAGGCCCTGGCACAGGTGACGATCGACGTGTGCGGAAGACCCACCCTCGTGTGGCGCGTCCGTCTCCCGCAGGCATGGGTTGGAGCCTTCGACCTCTCCCTGCTCAGAGAGTTTTTCGACGGGCTCGCAGCCCAGGCGCGCATCAGCCTTCACGTGGAGGCCCGGCGGGGTCGCAACAGCCACCACATAGTGGAGGCGGCTTTCAAGGCGCTGGGGAGATCGCTCCACGAATCCTACGAGCAGAGTGGGGATTCGATGTCGACAAAAGGGCGGATCGGTTGAAAGCGCGCGCCGGCTGCCGCCGGAGAACATGTTTACTCTGCCGATTGAAACAGGTATCTTGAAACTGTAGGAAACGTTGTCACCGCATGAGCGCGCAGGACATCCTGAAAAAGTTGCCGCCGGGAGGATTTCTCAAGACAACACAGGGTTCGAATGCCCGCATCAGCAAGGAGCAGAGAGCCGCGCTTATTCGCAGAGGCAACGAGCTTTTCAACAAGGGGGAGTTCGGCCTCGCGCAGAGGATTTTCATAACAACGAAATACTCGGACGGTCTGATCAGGATCGGGGACCATTTCGCCGAAGGAGGAAAGCCGCTGGAGGCGCTTCGCGCGTATTGGGTCGCTCCGTGTCCTGAAAAGGCTGCTGTCCTGATCGAACGAATTGCGAAGGTGATGAAGGAATGGCTATCAGAGGAGAGGAAAGCGGGCACGGCATGAGCAATGAGAACAAAATGTCGGAACCGATACAGGTCTCGATATCAGAGCTTTCCAAGCGCGGCTACCAACTGCTCAAGGAAGATCATATCGCGGAGGCGGAGGAGAACTTCCGCCGTATTCTGGAAGTGGAGCCTCAGAACAACTACGCCCTCGTCGGCATGGGCGATGCAGCTCGAAAACGCAAGTCCTACCACGAGGCAATCCGCTATTACGAGGAATGTCTGAGTTACCACGTGGGCAACAAGTATGCGCTGGTCGGGCTGGCGGACAGCTACCGATCGCTGAAGCAGTTCCACCGGGCCATTGAGATATGGGAAAAGTATCTCGCCCAGGGGGACAGCGACGTCACGGTGCTCACCCGGATTGCTGACGCGTATCGAAAGGTCCTGGACTTCAACAGATCCAAGGAGATTTACCACAAGATCCTGGAGATCGACCCGGGCAATCCCTACGCGTTGACCGGGCTGGGCTACCTGCACTTCGATCTGAAGGAGTACCGGGAGGCGCTCACATACTGGGAGCGCATGCATGAAAAGGATCCGAAAAACATCTGGGTGCTGACGTCGATCGGCAACTGCTACCGGAAGCTGAAAACCTACGAGAAGGGGATTCCCTACTTCAAGAAGGCGCTGGAGATCCAGCCCAACAACTTCTACGCGCTCTTCGGGCTGGCCGACTGCTACCGCGGGATGAACGATCCCCAGGAGTCCCTGTTCTACTGGCAGAAGATCCTGGCCGCGGACCCCGACAACAAGGTCATCCTCACGAGGATCGGGGATTCGTATCGTGCCATGAATGATCTGGACACGGCAAAGGACTTCTACAGTAAGGCACTCAACATCGAGTTCGACAGCTACGCCGTCCTGGGGCTTGCGCTGATCAACAAGGAGAAGGGGAATTACCTGGAGGCCATCGAAAGCCTGTCAGGGCTCCTTGTCAACGACGCCAAGAACCCGAGGCTCTACCTCGAGATTGCGCAGTCCTGGCTCGCCCTGGACAAAAAAGACAAGGCGTTGGAGGTGCTCACGCGGGCGCAGCGCATGGGCGTGAAGAACCTCGGTGTCGCCGAGCTGCTGGAGAAACTGCAGAAGACACCCTAGCCACGGAAGGCGGAGCCGCGCTGAGCACAGGACGTGCGAAAGGCACGGCATAGACAGGGACGGGATAGCCAGCGCGTACGCGAGTACGGGAGTACCCGTTCGGCGAGTACGCCGTCAGCTGGAGCCGTCTTCCAGCACGGCCCGTATCCGGCGCACGCCGGCAGACGATGATTGCTCCTTCTGAATGAC
>DATKLB010000129.1:0-5116 GCA_035542615.1 Spirochaetia bacterium
ATCAGCGTTGTCTCGTATGATCTTCTGTATAACATCAAGGCCCTCGATTTCTCCGTATCGCGCTCGGAGGGTTTCTCGATGCTGGATATCTATCGGGAACGCTGGGATGACGTCATTTCCCGCGTTGCAAAAAAATACCCGCCGATTGTCTCGCACGAGTACTCCCGGGGTCCTCCGGCCCCCGTGACGCTCACGATTCATGCTGTTCCGGGGACGACCATTTCCGGGCTTTCACCAAAACCTCTTTCCGTGGATGGCTCTGGCACGGCGACAATCCAGCTGCCATCGCCCGCTCCCTATTCCTTCCGCGCGGTCGCCGGCGGATATGTCCCCAGCAGGACCGACATCTACCTGGACGGCGAAACGGAGATGACCCTGGAGCAGGTGAGGTCCCCGTGGCTCAAGCTCGACGCTGCTTTCCTGGATGGCTTCTTTCCCGGCGTATCGGCGAGCTTTTCGATACCGTCGTGGCCGCTCTTCGCCCGGGTAGGATACACGACATTCCGCGCCGGCCTTGCCCTCAACACCATGGACAAGAACAACGGCCAGATTCTCGCAAGCCTGCCCTTGTCGCAGGTTACTCTCCTTCTTGGCATCTACCTCAACCCTGAGGACAGCGAAGGGCGATGGTATCTCGGCGCTGGTCCGCTTCTTCGTTTCTCACTCCCTTCTGGCGGCCAGGTCCCCGTCACAGACGCCCTTCTCCCGTGGGGCGTGCAACTCGTTGCCGGAAGAGAGTTCGCACTCGCGGGCGCGCTCCGTTTCTTCGTGGAATATGCGCCCACCGGCTACATCACTCCCGAACCTGCGCTTTTCGTTGACTCCTTCGGCAGGAACCAGGGGACCTTCCCGTATGTCAATTTCCCGCCCGTGTGGGCGCTCGATCCATTCGAGCTCCGATTCGGCCTGCGGTGGTCGCCATGAAACGATATATCGGTCTGTTGCTTTGCATCGGGCTCACGGGTTGCGCGCCTGCCTACATCGCCGTGCTCGACTCTTCAAGTTCTTTGACACGTCAAATGACGCTCATGAGGACGCTTGGGCCCGTCGGCCTCGGGAACAACGACCTGACGAGCGCGAGCTTCATTCCGACCAAACCAGCGGTCGCTTCCCTTGGGGCGTTCAACGTCCAGACCGGCTTCATCGTGACGAGTTATTCGGGGAACGAGCAGCTTCTTTTCGCTTACACGGATCAAAGCGGCAACCTGCAGACAACCTTCGTCCAGGGGTTTCCCCTGAACGGCGCCGACCCGAACTACCCCCTCTACGAGTACGACGCAACGACAAGCACGACAACGGCGGCGAACATCATCGTGTTTTTCTTCAATCCGACCAATCCCGCGGCGAGCAACGCAAACCTGTACACCGCGACCCTACCGAGTGGACCGGTCTCGGCTCCAATCGGCGTGACGTTGAGCAGCATTTTCTCTCCGAACAACGTTCTTGGCGCAAGCATCTTTCCAAATTCCGGGACTCCTGATACTTTCAACTTCCTTCTGGCAGGCGTTTCAACATACAGTTCTGGATCCGCTTCGGTGAACACTGCCCCGCCGCCGCCTTTTGGCGCCGGTACCTCGACGACCGGTCCCGCTCTCACAATTCCCGGTTCCCGGTCTTTCTATTACAGCTCCGGAACGCCCGGAATGAGTTACGCAAGCTTCTCTTCCGGAGGCAGTTGGATCTGCGAGCAGTGGCCCACCGGCTCGACAACCGCGACGGTGATGCCCGGAGTCACACACAGGATCGATGCCCTGCTGACGACAGGCGACCTGCTCTCCACCGAGGGCGGCGTCCTCAGGCTCTACGATCCGAATGGCTCGCTGGTCCTGAGCGTTTCGCTCGGAGGGCTGCAGTACTGCTACGAGGCATACGTTGGCCCGACGCCCTACGTGTTCTTTTCTCTGCCGATATCGCTTTCCCACGGTGACTGGGACTTCAGAGTATACGCCATCCCGACCTCGTCGATGCGGGGCCTCGGCGGTTGACGCCGCTCTTACCTGCTCGCCAGCCTCTGGTCCATTTCCTGCAGAAGCTGCGTCATGTCGGGATCTTTCGCCCAGGCTTTCAGCTCTGTCTGGATGAACTGGCGCTTCTGGTCCGGTGTTCGCTGGCGAGAATAGTTGATCACGATGGTGATCGCATCCTGGATTGCATCGGATCTCCCGGCTGACTGGAAGCCGAGGTCGTAACGCTTCACCCTGTCCGAAAGGCCGGGAAATGTACCCTGGAGCGCGGCGGACCGGAAGAATGCGTCGAAATACGGTTTGGTGTCCATCAGTCCCGCATCACCCTTCTTCTTGAGAACAGGGTCCTCCTGGCTGACATAGTCCCGGTAGGTCTTGTCCAGCGCATCGAACCGGGCCTGCATGTCCTTGACCCGGCTCTGGAGGCTCGCGACGTCAGTGCGCCTGGCTGTCAACTCCTGCTGCAGCGAGGCTACCTGGCCGCTCAGGGTCGCCTCCTCGGCTTTTCTGACAGCACCGGCGCTCTCACTCAGGCTGCCGACCGTGGCCTTGATGGCGGCTATCGCGTCGCGGGACTGATCAGCAAGCGGGTACTTCGCCAGCAGGTTCAGGTACCCGGCAAACGCCTCATCATACTTGCCCTGGCTGCGAAGCGCGTCGGTCCGGCTGAGGAGCGCTGCCGCTGCGCGACCCTGGTTCTGGCTTGCGCGTCGGGAGCCCTCCGTGTACCCCGCTTCCTCGAGGTTCGAGATCGCCCTGTCCAGGCGTTCTGAGGCTACCGGCATGTACGCGAGCGCCGCCCGATACGAAGCGGCAGCAGCGGTGAGGTTGCCGGCGATGAACGCGGCCTCCGCGCTGTCCAGGGCCTGGGAAAGTCTGGCCTCCCGGGCCGCCTCCGCTTGTTTGTCTCTGCCGACGAAATACGCGTAGCTGGTCGCGACCTCGGGGATGAGGTTCAGTGCCGCGGCATAGGCCTTCTCGGCGTCAGCCGTCTTGCCTGCCGTGAGGAGTTCCTGCGCCTGGCTTACCTGCTGGCGCAGAATCGTGAACTGGTTGGCGGCCTGGAGAAGCGTCGCCGTGTCGATCTTCGCCTTGTCGATCTCTCCCTGCACGTAGGTCGACAGTGAATCGATGACGAACTCATCGAACTCATGCCGTTTCCCAATCGCTGGAAGCGCGGCGATATCCGGCCTCTCGACGAAAGAGCGCAGGTCCTTCAACTCCGCGAGGGCCTTGTCGAAGTCGTGTCGGTTCATGTCGTCACTGACGATCCCGTAGAGGCCGCTCAGCTGGCCGGTGACCAGGTCTTCCTTTGCCCGCTGAGCTGCCATTGCGGCCAGCTCCTGCTCCGCTTTGGCCCGGGCAGATTCAAGGGTCTCCGTCTTCTGGGCGAATTGCCCCTTCAGCTCCAGCTCCCTTTTCTGCGCGTCAGCGACGGCGTCCTGCTTCTCCGCGTTGGCCCTGGCGAGGTTGGCCTCGAAGTCCTGCTGCAGTGTTTTCAGGTTCTTCTCGGCAAGGAGCCTCTGGGACTCCGCGTCCCTTCGGAAGGCATCGAGCTGACGGGCGAGCTGCGCGTTTCTCTGCCTTTCCAGCTCCGCCATCCGCGCCGCCACGACCTGCCGCGACAGGCCCTCGGCTTCGAGACGCGACTTCTCCACTGCGAGCGCCGCGGTCATCTGGGAGCGCAGCTCCTGCTCCCTCTGGTTGACCTTCGCGTCCATGTTCGATTGCAGATCCTGGCGCTGCTTGTCGATGTCCGCGAGCCGGCCCTGGATGGAATTGATCTCCTGGTTTTTCTCCTCGATCCTGGCAGTTGCTTCCTGGCGGACCGCCTGGATGAGCTGACCCTCCGCCGTAATAGTACCCAGCGTGCCGCGAACGATCTTGGTCTCTCCCTGCTGGAACAGGAAATAGAACCCGGCGCCCCCGCCGATCAGCGCAACCACCGCGGCAGCCATGACCAGGGTGGGAAAGAGGACGCCGCGTTTGACCGCTTTCACGACGAAGTCTTCCGGCGTCGTGGCGATCCTGTTCTCCGTGACCACGTTCTCGATGGCCCGGCGAATGTCCGCCTGGTCTTCCTTGGAGATCCCGGATTCCGCGTCGAAGTCGAAATCCGTGCTGACCGTGACCTGGTTGTCCGCGTTGCTCATTTGGTCTTCATGATCTCCACGCCATCCCAGTCGAAGGCGGGAGGGTTTTTCTCGTACTCGAGGCATCGGGCGCGCAGGTGAGCGCTGGCAAAGTCATCCGCAAGCATGCGCCCTACGTCCTCGAACATGCGCGCGGCCTTGCCGAAGTTTCGTCCCGGGAAGTATTCAGCCATGGCAGCGTTGTGCATGTCCCAGGCCTCCTTCTCGACAGCCTCGAGAACGCGCTTCACCGAGTAGATCCGCACGCCCTGCGTCTTGCCTTTGACGGCAACCATGTCGAGCATCCTGACGGGCAGCACGCCGTCGACTCTCTCCTTCAGGCTCTCCGAGATGATGAGCTTCTGCTTGTACTGTTTGGTCAGCCCCTCGAGACGGGAGGCGAGGTTCACGTTGTCGCCCATGACGGTATAGTTCATTTTCCTCTCGGTCCCCATGTTGCCGAGAATGACATCTCCGAAGTTTATCCCGATGCCAATCTGGAACTCCGGGCCTCTGTTTTCTTTTTGTCTCCTGTTGAACTCCGTCAGACCGTCGAGCATTTCCAATCCTGCTGTGACTGACTGCAAGCCGACGTTCTCGGTCTGCACGGGAGCCCCGAAAAAAGCCATGATGGCGTCCCCTTCATACTTGTCGATGATCCCTTCCTTCGCCATGATGACATCCACCATGACATCGAAATACCGGTTGAGATTGTCGACGAGATCCCGCGGGCTGAGCTTCTCCGAAATCGAGGTGAAACCCCGGACGTCGGAAAAAAGTATCGACAGGCTGGCGTTTTTTCCCACGAGCATCGAGTCCGGGCTCTTGAAAATTTCGTCGATGACATGCTTCGGCACATACGCCTGGAAGATGTTCCTGACTTTCTGCTCCTGTTTTCGCGCCACAACAGCCTTGAGAGCGTAGTTCTTGATCTGACCGTACGCCCTTTCCAGCCCCCCGACCATGAGATTGAACGTCTGCGCAAGTTCGCCGATCTCGTCCTTGTACTCCACCGTCACG
>DATKLB010000130.1:0-2812 GCA_035542615.1 Spirochaetia bacterium
CTCGTGCTGGGCGCAGGCAATGTTTCCGCCCTTGGTCCCAGTGACGTTCTCTACAAGCTCTTCGTGCAGAATCAGGTCGTCGTGTACAAGGCTCACCCGGTCAACGCCTACCTCGGACCGCTGATTGAGGAGTCGTTCCGAGCTTTGGTAGACAAAGGATTCCTACGGATCGTCTACGGCGGCTCCGAGGAAGGCGCATATCTCTGCAATCACTCGGGCGTTGATGAAATTCACATTACCGGATCGGACAAGACTTTTGAGTCGATTGTATTTGGCGCAGGTCCCCAAGGCGCAGCGCGGAAGGCGAGGAAGGAGCCGCTGCTCAACAAGAAGATCTCTGCTGAGTTAGGCAATGTAAGCCCGGTGATTGTGGTGCCCGGCCCGTGGAGCGAAAGCGATCTGGCGTATCAGGGAGAGAACCTTGCTGCGATGCTCACCAATAATGCCGGATTCAATTGCAATACCACGCGAGTCGTTATCCAGCACGCCAATTGGAATCAGCGCGGAGCGCTCCTTGAGCGGGTACGCAGGGCTCTCGGCAAGATGCCGGCGCAAAAAGCGTACTATCCGGGCGCACAGCAGCGCTACGAGATATTCCTTTCTTCGCACCCCGAGGCAGAACAATTTGGAGCGGTTGCAGACGGGCGGCTTCCCTGGGCCCTTATCCCCAACCTCGATCCCACTCGCAAAGATGATATATGTTTTACAATCGAGGCCTTCTGCGGTATTCTCGGCGAGACAGCTTTGGCCGCGGAAAGTATCCCGGAGTACATTGAGCGCGCCGTGGGGTTTGTGAATGAGACGCTTTGGGGTACGTTATGCGCGTGTATCCTTGTTCATCCGTCGTCGCTGGAAGACCCGGCGGTCGCCGCAGCCCTTGACCGTGCCGTTGCAAACTTGCATTCCGGGTCCATAGGCATCAATATCTGGCCAGCGATAGCCTATGTCCTGAGTGTCCCTCCCTGGGGCGGGTTCCCCGGTCGTCCGCTGGACGACATTCAATCGGGAATCGGAGTAGTGCTCAATACGCTTATGTTCGATCGCACGCAAAAAAGCGTAGTACGCTCGCCATTCCGAGTGCGACCAACGCCCCCCTGGTTTCCAGGACGAAGCCAGGTTGCGGCGAAACTTTTCCCGAAACTGGTCAACTTTGAAGTCGCCCCCTCACTCTGGAAGCTACTGGGCATTCTCGGAACTGCCATGCGTTGAAGTCCCTGCAGCGTATTGTCCGACAGCCCACACCACTGCTCCCAGAGGAAGCCATGCCTTCCCTTGAAATGTTTCTCGACAAGCGTATGATGCATGTGCCCATTGAAATAGTTGATGAGTACTTCTCCAAGAGAAGCCGATACCCCACGCTTGCTATCTTCGGCGGTTGATCCGATCCAGGAGCTCGCCCGGACACGCCTGGGAGTCTTTTACCTATACCCCGTCCAGCGCTTCGTGATCTCCAACACGCTGGAGGGCAAGTCCCAGATCGTCGTCCTTCCCACGGGAGCCGGGAAGTCGCTGTGCTTCCAGCTTCCCTCTCTGCTTCTCCCTCGTGCAACCCTGGTTCTCGTCCCCCTGCTCTCCCTCATGGCCGATCAGCTGCGCAAGCTGCGCGAGGCGGGCGTTTCGATAGGAGTTCTTCGAGGCGGTCTTTCGCCCCAGAAAAAGCGGGATCTCTTCGCGCACGTGAAGAACGGGAAGATCTCGATCCTGCTCGCCACGCCTGAGGCCTGCCGGGTGGAATCGAACCTGGCGCAGCTTCGCGCCTGCAGGTTCAGCCACCTCGTGGTGGATGAGGCGCACTGCATCTCGGAGTGGGGGGAGACATTCCGTCCGGTGTACCGCGAAATCGGGGCATTGGCTCGAGGGATGGGAGTTGCGTTGCGCACAGCTTTCACGGCCACAGCGTCCGAGGCTGTCATCGTAAGGATCAAAGAGCTCCTTTTCGACGACGGTGAGGTTCGTTTGGTCACGGCACCCTCGGACAGGCCGAACATCTTCTACAGTGTCCGGAGGATTCTGTCTCTTGAGCACGAGCTCGAAGACGAGGTCCGAAGAGCCACCCGACCGCTGGTGACCTTCTTCCGCACCCGGAACGGGGCCGAGGTGGCCGCTCGCGCGATGCGCAGGAGAGTCGGGGATGAAAGGCTGCGCTTCTACCATGCCGGGCTCTCTCGCGAGGAACGGGCGGACGTGGAACGGTGGTTTCTCGGCTGCGACGACGGGGTCCTGTTTGCCACGTGCGCATACGGCTTGGGTGTGGACAAACCGGACATCAGGACGGTTGTCCATGCGGGAGTGCCGGGCTCGGTGGAGGCGTACCTGCAGGAGACGGGCCGTGCAGGCCGTGACGGTCAGCGGTGCAGCGCAATCCTGCTCGTATCCCGCGAGGACAGGGCTTTCGCGGCGGGCCTCGTCGATGGGCCCGGCAGGCAGCGCTATGAGAGCATCCTCGGCTACGCTCTTTCGTGCGGCGTCTGCAGGCGGCAAGCTCTCCTGGAGCTCATCGGAGCCGGGCCGGTGGCCTGCTCAGGCTGCGATGTGTGCGCAGGTATCGACATTGCATCACCGGCAGGGGAAGGGGAGATCGCGGCCTTCGTGCGCCGAAGCCCTCGGCGATTCTCGATCCAGCAGGCAGCGGAGATTCTTTCCGCCAGCGCAGGACCACGTGCGATGCGCCGGTTTCACGACTGCATCACCGGCTACGGCACCCTGGCGGGCTGGGACAAGGGGGATGCGGAAGCCGCGATCCACGAGCTCATCGTCCGGGGCGCGGTAGTCGTCGTGGCGCGCGGTCCGTGGAAACGAACCCTTATTCATC
>DATKLB010000131.1:0-11413 GCA_035542615.1 Spirochaetia bacterium
GAACCGCCCGGCTTCTCAGATCCGTTCTCGCCATCGATCCTCTCCTTTTTCTCCCGCGGCCTGTCCGGGAGTCACGGTAACAAAAAGGGCCGTTCCCCCGAAGGAGAACGGCCCGCTGAATGCGCTCTCTGGCGTCAGCGATCTACCCCTCGGGGCGCCGGGTTCTCCTTGCAAGGAGAAGGCGAATCAGGATGAGCCCGGTGAGAAGGGAAATGCTGCGCTGACGACCGTCAGTCATGGTGAGATCATATATAGTGCAGGCGATGCGCCGATGTCAAGGGGAGAATCCGCGGGCTCAGAAAGAGACTTTTCGCTGCTCGAACAACCCGTGCAGCCGGTCGAGGATCTTCGTGAGCTTCTCCTCGCTGTCGATGCCGAGCTCGCTCAGGACCGGCTTCTCCAGCTGCTCGAAGTCGACGTAGCCGCGCTCCAGGTCGCTCAGGGCGCTCGCCAGGTACACGATAAAGACGACCTTCTTGTACCTGACGGGAGCGGCAAGCGGATCGTGGTGGTGCTTGATGCCATACACGAGTTGATCAGGAAAGTTCCATTTCTGAGCAATCAGAGCTCCGATCTCCGCGTGGTTCAAGCCGAATGAGAAGCGTTCCAGGATGCGAGGCGGGATGTCTTTCTCTCTGCAGAAGTTCCTCATCTTTTCCATCGCTTCGGGATGGAGCCACCTGACGATGATCTGGCCCAGGTCATGGAGGATGCCCGAAACGTACACGTCATCGAGCAGGTTCCTTTCCGACTTGAGGCTGCGCGCGAGGAGAAAAGCGTAGTACGCCACCCTGTTGGAATGCTCCCAGAGTGCCTTCATCTCGGCGTATTGCTCCTTGAGGATCTTCTGGGCGCCGTAGGTGTACAGGAGATTCCTCAGTCCCTTCATCCCGACTATCGTGACCCCCTGGAGGATGTTGTCCACCCGTCGGGGAAGCATATAGGAAGCCGAGTTCACGAGCTTCAACAGATCCGCGGTGAGCGAAGGATCGGTCGCTATGCTCGCGGAGATCTTCGCCACGCTTGCCTTCGGGTCCTCCGTGAGCCTGATCAGCTTCACGACAGCCTCGGGGAAGTGGGGCAGGGAATCCACGTCCCGGGCGATGGCCTCTGTCAGCACCATGATCTTTTCAAGGTGGATGCTGCTCATGGGGATCATCACGGAGGCAATCGTCATTCCATTTCGGGCCTGGATGGAGAAAGCCTCCTCTCCGAGCCCGATCCTCTTGAGGAACTCCAGGAGAATCAGGATTCCCAGGCCCGCTCCCTCCAGGGAATCAAGAGGTCCGGCAAGGGCTTCGACGAAGGAATGGTGCGCCCGGGCGCGTGCGATGCGATCATAGATGCGGCTCTGCTCGTGCGACGTGAGCTCCGCGGAGTTGCGCACGAGGATGGCCAGGTTTCCGCCGGTCGTGTGGAACGTGACGCTGATAAACAGCTTGCGCGCGCGAAGCTGCGCGAGCCAATGCTCGATGCGGGCGGTCAACTCGCGACGGAAGCCCGGCATGCCTTTCTGGTAGTCCGCGTCGCGGGCAATGTCGAGTCCCTTCTCTTCGAAGTAGAGGCGCTTCGTGTTGGCCTTTTGTGCGTTGACGATGAGCTCTCGAATGCAATAGGAAAGAGGCTCCAGGATCCGCTCCTGGCCGAGCTCCACAAGGTAGATCTCCAGAATCCTGTCCAACAGCGCGTGGGATTCATGGGGGAGACTCGTGAGTCGAAAGGTCAGGGGAATGGATCGGAGGGCCGCCCTCTGGATTTCGGCGATGTCGATCCGCGCGGGCATCAGGCTCCTGAACCGCGCCCGTGACGAATGCGCGGGGGACTGGACGCTTTCGGCAGATCTCCAACGTTCAGCGGGTTGGAGTCAAACGCCTGGATCCTTTGGAACGTATCACGATTCTTCATGAAAACCTCCGCGACGTCCGGATCGAAATGGGTCCCGCTCTCCGACATGATGATCTTCACCGCCTCGTCGTGGGGGATGGCGTCCTTGTAGCTGCGCTTGCTCGTGAGGGCATCGTAGACGTCGGCAAGCGCCACGATGCGCGCTGAAAGGGGGATTTGCTCGCCGGCGATGCCTCGCGGATATCCGGTGCCGTCCCACCGCTCATGGTGGGAGAAGGCAATTTCTTTTCCGATGGTGAGAAAGGACTCCCGGTTGATCTCGCGGTCAACCGCTTTCAAGGCTTCTCCGCCGAGCCGCGCGTGCTCCTTCATCGTCTCGAACTCCTCGAAAGTGAGGCGCCCTGACTTGCGCAGCACTGCGTCCTCGATGCCCACCTTTCCAACGTCGTGCAGGATCGATGCGAGGCACACATCCTCGATGTACTCAGCAGTGATGTACCCCGCGTACTTCGGCAGCTCGGACAGCCCCTGTGCAAGCACACGGGTGTAGTCGCGAATCCTCTCCAGGTGTTTGCCGCTGTCCATATCCCGGTATTCAGTGAGCCGGGCGAAGCCCAGGATGGTTCCTGATTGCGTCTCCTTGATCTGCTGGAACGACTCCTCGAGCCTTTTCTCCCGCTGCTCCCGCTCAGTGAGATCGCGCTCCATGACAGCGTAGGCAATCGTTTCTCCCGTGGTGCTCGTGAGCGCAGAATAACTGGCATAGGTAAACTTGATCGTTCCGTCCCGGCATTGCCGCGGCACGTCGGTCTCAATGTAGTGGCCCCTGTTCCTGTCCACGATTGCGATGATGTCTTTGATCGACGGCCTCGCGGTGTGCACGGAACCCGGGGGCGACTCCGGAGAAGCAGGGCGCTCTGGCACCTGGAAGACGTCGCTGTAGTTCTTTCCCACGATGTCCATCCACGGGTAACCGAAGAGAGTCTCCGCGGAAAAGTTGCAATTGAGGATCTGCCCCGCGGGATCCACGATGATGATGGAGGAGAGGATGGTGCCGAAGAGAAGGATGTAGTTGCGCTCGGAGATCTTCAACCGTGCCTCGAGGTTTTTGACCTGCGTCACGTCCTTGAGGTGCGTGGTGTATCCTGTTGCAATCCCCTTGTCGTCGCGAAGCACCCACGAGGTATCGAGAACGCGAATGGGCCGCTGCGAGCGCGTGCGGAGGTGGGTCTCGAGGTTGGAAACGCTGTCCTCCTCCGCGAGCCGGAGGATCTTGTCTTCGAGCTCGGACGCGCTGGGGTACAGGTCCGCGACGTTGGGCAGAGGTTCGTCCTCTTTCCACTCGAGCAGCGCGTAGAAAGCCGGATTTGCGACCGAAATGGTTCCCCCGAGGTCGGCCGTGTAAAGCGGGTCACGGATGTTGCGGAACATCTGCCGCAGCTCAGCGGAATCCCGCGCTGGAGCGCACGTGCCGTTGTGGATTGCCGACAACCGCACGAGGGTGCACTGCCCGCGGGTGCTTTCGACGTTGAGAGAGGACACCATGAAGCGGTGGGGCGTCCCATGCATGTCCCGGATGACGGTCTCCCTCTCCTGTCCGGTCCCCTTGTCTCCCCGGCGAAGGTCCGTGAGGAACTCGCCCTCGTGAGCGAGGATGTCGTTCGAGCGCAGCCCGGTTGTGGTCAGGAATACTTCATTGAAAAAAACGATCTTTCCTTCTTCGTTGATGACGAGAAAGCCGTCCGCGAGCTCTTCGATGATTCTCAACAAGACTTCTGCCATGGGATCGCTTTTTTACGGTACCACTGGGGACACCACCTGTCAACGCGGGCCATGCTCCCGATGCTCCCGGCCGGGGCGCTCGACTTACATCGGCGCCCATTTCTCTCTATACTATGGCACTGGGAGCCCGGATGAAGAAACTCCTCCTGTTCGCCCTGCTGACGATTCCACCACTCTTCCCTCTGGCGGCGGAGGAGCTCGGTGCGGCGTGGGCGAAAGGCGAGGACGGCAGCGGCAACCTGTGGCAGGAGAGCGCTGGCGTGCTGCCAGCGGAGGGCAGCGGAATCATCGTGGGTCCGACAACAGAGCCGGCGGGAATCCAGCTCGACGGGCAGCCAATCCTGGTCGGGCCTGTGCAGACGCAGCATTCGCCGCGAGGTCCGGCGCGGTACCACGCGTATGCGCTTCCTCCCGCCTCGAGCGGGCCGCACACCCTCCGGGTCAGCCTCTGGCCTCCGGATGAGCCTTTTCTCCCGCCGCTCGTGTCGGTTGTTCCTCTGCGGGGGATGGCGGCGCGCCTTGCAGTCGTGAACCTGCCCCTGGACTCGCTTCCGGTTTTCGCCGGCCTCCTGTCTCTCCTCCTCGCCATCCAGTTCCTCTTCCTCAGCATGCGACAACGGTCCCGGGAGAACCTTTTCCTTGTTATTGCCCTTTTTGCCAACTCTGCCTGCGGACTCGTGCCGGGGTTTTTCTCATCTTTCATGGACCAGATCCTTGCGCGGAAGCTCGAGATGTTTTCCCTTTTTGCAACGGACCTTTTCCTCGTGCTGTCCTTCCTGGATCTGCTGAAGTCCTTTCGGCTGCGCCTTTTCCTTCCCCTGATTGTTCCTCCATTTCTGGCCGTGTTCGTCGTCGGAGCCGCCGCCACGACTGCGTTGGCATTCTACGCCGGGATCGTGGAGCGCGTCCTGCTGGCCGGATCGTTCGCCGCGCTTGCCCTCATCAGCCTGCGCAGCCTCGTCAGGGCTGGATTCCGGCGGGCGGTCATTCCGCTCACGCTTTCCGGCGCTCTCGCGCTGTGCCTTGCCGGCAGCGCTCTCGTGGACTTCCTCCGGCCAGGGTGGGGCATGCTGGATTTCCTGCCGGCGCTGCTCGTTGCTGTTTTCGAGGCCAGCCTGCTCGTCTCCGAGCTCGCTCGAACGCACGAGATGTACGGCCAGGCCAGCTCGGAGCTCATCGACCGGATCGAGAGCGACTGGGAGATGATCGAGAGGATCCGCGAAGGCAAGGAGCTGCTGGAAAAACGCAACATTGACATCACCAGGCTGTCCGTGAAGCTGCTGGAAAGCGCCCAGAAACAGTCGTTCACGATTGGCGGGCTGATCGTGTCCCTTGAGGATGCCGGCACCGGTGAGGCCCACGTGGTGGAGAAGGAAAAGGAGATCCTGGGTCACACCGAGGGAGTGGACGGTCTGATCACGAGCTTCAACGCCCGGATCCATGAAACCCTGGCGGAGATGGAAGCCTTGTCACAGCGGTCAAACGTCATCCGCAAGGCGGTGAGCCAGATCATCGGCATTGCGGAGAAAACCCACATGCTTTCCTTGAACGCATCGATCGAAGCGGCGAAGGCCGGATCAGCCGGCAAAGGCTTCTCCGTCGTCGCGCAGGAGATCCGCAAGCTGGCCGAGCTCACGCGAACGGTGTCCGATCACGTGACTGCCGTGATCAAGGACACCAACCGGGGCGTGGAGGCGGGTGTCGTCAGGATCAAGGGTCTGGGAACGGGCTTCTCCGAAATCATGAAGCGCAGCGAGGAGATCCGGACGATGATCGCGCAGAACTCGCGAGCCCTTGAGGACGTCACTCGTGCGCACAAGGAGATCCAGGACGGCCTGGCCGGCGTGGACGTTCTCATCAGGTCTATTCTCGAGGTTTCCCACGATCTGCGCCTGATGACGGATCGCCTGGCGAGCGCGTTCTCGTGGTTCGGTCAGACCCTCAAGCTGCGGGAAGAGCCGTCGGTGTCAGCGCCCGCTGGCCGCCCGGGCACCGGGACGGAGCCCGCGGCGACTCCGCGCGAGATTGCCGCGGACCCGGTTCCCGAGGTGGAGCCCTCCTCGTGAAGGGAGAGCCCCGGCTTTCAGTGTGCCGGCGCCGGGCCGACCAGACAGAGCCACTCGGCTTCCACGGCCAGCTCGTCGCCGACCCAGCTCCTGCCTGACTGCCGGATCATCGCCTTGCTGAGACGAAGGTTGGTGACGACCATCTTGATTTCATCTCCTGGTCGGACCTGGCGTCGGAACTTCGCCTTCTCCACCGTTGCGAGCATGAACAGCGAGGATTCACCGGGGTCGGCAATCATCCGTACGCCGGCCCCTCCGCACTGGGCAAGGGCCTCGATCAGGATGACGCCGGGAACAACGGGATATCCCGGGAAGTGCCCGGGAAAAAAGAACTCGGTATCCCGAAAGAGCTTGTACCCGATGATCTCATCTTTATCAGACTTCTCGATGCGATCAACGAAGAGGAACGGTTCCCGATGCGGGAGGAGCGATTTCATGTCGGTCATGGGGCGCAGAGTAGCACGGCAGGCGTGGACCGCAAAGCCAGGGCCGAAATTGCCGTGCGGCTTGAATTGACAGGGCAGGAGAGCAGGTGGTAATTTCCGACTCATTTGGTAATGGATCAGTGGCGCTCTTTGCCGCACGCAGAATAAGTCCTGCAATCTGAACGGGGGGATCACCAATGGAATTGAACGAGCTGTACGCCCTGATGGAGAAGTTCGAGAAAAGTGGACTTTCCGAGCTTGTGTACAAGCGCAACGGCGACGAGGTCTGCCTGAAAAAGGTGTTGACGTCACCGCCCGCCCCTGCGCCCGCGGTCGTCCAGGTTCCCGTCTCCCGTCCCGTGCACGAGCCGAGGGCTCCCTCGCCAGAGGCTCCGGCAAAAAAAGGACCGGAATCCGAGCTCATTACGGCGCCGCTTGTCGGGACTTTCTACCGCGCGGCCGCCCCTGATGCGCCCCCCTTTGTGGAAATCGGCGACGTGGTGAAAAAGGGCAAGACCCTGTGCATCCTCGAGGCTATGAAGCTGATGAACGAGTTCCAGGCTGAGTTCGATCTCGAGATCGTCAATATCCTCGTCGAGAATGGGCGCATGGTCGAGTACGGCACTCCGCTTTTCGAGGTCAGGAGGACATGATCCAAAGCCTTCTCATTGCCAACCGGGGTGAGATCGCGGTCCGTATCATCAGGTGTTGCCGGCAGATGGGGATTCGAAGCGTGATCGCGTATTCCCAGGCCGACAGGGATTGCCTGCCCGTCCTGATGGCCGACGACAAGGTGTGCATCGGACCGCCGCCGGCCCGTGACAGCTATCTCAACGTCCGCAACCTCGTGACGGCAGCCGTTCTTACGCACTGCGACGCGGTCCACCCCGGGGTTGGGTTCCTCGCCGAGAACGCTGATTTTGCCAGGGATGTGCGTGACGCTGGCCTGCTCTTCATTGGGCCGGATCCCGAGGTGATCGAGCTGCTCGGGGACAAGATCCGCGCAAAGCATTCCGCGCGGGAGCTCGGGATTCCCGTGATTCCCGGCAGCGACGGTTCGGTGGGCTCGCGTGAAGCGCTCGCTGCCGCGAGAAAGATCGGGTACCCCGTGATCGTCAAGGCTGCGGCCGGCGGCGGGGGCAAAGGCATGAGAATCGTTCGCGCCGGCGGCGAGCTCGCGGATGTGCTTGCGATTGCCTCTCACGAGGCCGAGAAGGCCTTCTCCGACGGTACGATGTACCTGGAGAAATACCTGGAGAATCCCCGGCATGTCGAGATCCAGATCGTCGCGGACCGCAAGGGAAATGTCGTGCACCTCGGCGAAAGGGACTGCACCGTGCAGCAGAACCACCAGAAGCTTGTCGAGGAAAGCCCGTCCCTGGCCGTCGACCCCGAGATGAGGCGGCGAATGGGAGATGATGCTGTGCGCCTCCTCAAGAGCCTGGGGTATACAGGGGCGGGAACGGTGGAGTTCCTCGTTCAGGAAGGGAAGCACTATTTCATGGAGGTCAACGCCCGGGTCCAGGTGGAGCACCCGGTCTCGGAGATGGTGACCGGGGTGGACATCATCCGCCAGCAGATTCTCGCGGCCAGCGAGCAGCCCCTCGAGATCCGCCAGGAGGAGGTTCGGCTGGATGGCTACGCTGTCGAGTGCCGCATCAACGCCCGGTCCGCGGGGAAGGTCGTGCGTTTTCACGTGCCCGGCGGCTTCGGCGTGAGAATGGATACATTTCTCTATTCGGGGTACAGTGTTCCGCCCTGGTATGACCACCTCGTGGCCAAGCTGATCGTATCCGGCCGATCCCGCACGGAGGGGATCCGTCGGATGGAAGGCGCCTTGTCCGAGCTGGTCATCGAAGGAATCGCGACGAACCTCGAGGCGCAGAAGAAAATCGTTGCCCACCCGGCCTTCCGCAGGGGCGACTATGGAACCGGGTTTCTCGGGGAGGTCCAGAAGGAGGGCATTCTGTGATCAGGTTCAACAGGATCGAAGGATGGATTCGAGGGCTGACGGAGCACCCGGTCCAGCGAAAGAGAGACGAACGGCAGTTCATCGATACCAAGAACTCCTGCCCGTCCTGCCAGAGACCACTGGGCCCGGCGGAGCTGGAGGCGTCCCTGTACGTCTGCCCCCATTGCGGCCATCACTTTCGCCTCACCGCCTGGGAGCGCGTCCGCCACACGGCCGATGAAGGCGTGTTCCAGGAGTTCTCCTCTGACCTGGAGTCGACGAACCCTTTGGGGTTTCCCGACTACGAGGAGAAGCTTGCCGCGGCGGCGCAAAGGACCGGAGTGAAAGAAGCGGTCGTCACCGGGCTGTGCAGGATCGCCGGCCGGGAGGTCGTTCTCGCCGTCATGGACTTCCGGTTCATCGGAGGAAGCATGGGCTCCGTGGTGGGAGAGAAGATCATGCGGGCCATGCTCGTGGGGGCCGAAAAAAGGATCCCTGTCATAGTCTTTACCGCTTCGGGCGGCGCAAGAATGCAGGAAGGAATCCTTTCTCTCATGCAGATGGCGAAGACGGCGGTGGCAACGCAGGCGCTGGAAAAGAGCCGCTGCCCTTACTTCGTCGTGCTGACCGACCCCACGACGGCGGGCGTGCTCGCTTCGTTCGCAATGCTCGGCGACGTGATCCTTGCCGAGCCCGGCGCTCTGATGAGGTTCGCGGGAGCCCGCGTTGTTGCCGGGACGATCCGAGAGAAGGTCCCGGAAAACTTCCCGCTCTCCCAGTACCACTTCGAGAAGGGATTCATCGACCGCATCGTTCCCCGCGGGGAGCTGAAAAAGACTCTGGGTTTCCTGCTTGAAGCTCATGAGGTGCCTCAGGGAGGGCGGGGATGATCGACAACACGATCCGCGAGAAGCTCGCGGAGCTCAAGGCACTGGCCGACAAATTGAATCTGGACATCTCACGGGAGCTGGGCGTGCTGGAGGCAAAGCTTCGCGCTCCCGCGGCTCCGCCTTCCAACGAGGCCTGGAAGAGGGTGGAGCTGGCGCGGCATCCCGAGAGACCGACGACCCTTCAATACGCTGAGAAGATTTTCGACGACTTTCTCGAGCTGCACGGGGATCGTACGTTCGCGGACGACCCCGCCATGGTCGGCGGAATTGCGATGCTTGCCGGTACGCCGGTAACGTTCTTCGGCCACCAGAAGGGGCGCAATATGAAGGACAACATCCGGCGCAACTTCGGCATGGCCCACCCCGAGGGCTACCGCAAGGCGCTGCGGCTCGCCCAGCAGGCGGCGAAGTTCGGCAGGCCCATCCTGACCTTCATCGACACCCCCGGTGCGTACCCCGGCGTCTCAGGGGAAGACAGGGGCATCAGCCAGGCAATCGCCGTCAACATGAAAGAGTTCTGCGAGCTTCCAGTGCCGATCATCGCCACGGTGCTCGGGGAGGGAGGATCCGGCGGGGCAATCGGCATTGGCCTCGCGGATATCATCCTCATGATGGAAAACGCGTACTACTCCGTCATCACCCCGGAAGGCTGCGCCTCCATTCTGCTGCGCGACTCCACCAAGGCGCCCCTGTCCGCGCAGCTCCTGCGCCTGACACCGAAGGATCTCCTGGACTTCCGGGTGATCGACCGGATCGTCAAGGAACCGCCGGGAGGAGCACACAAGGATGTCGATGCCGCCGCTGCCACTCTCAAGTCCGACATCCTGAAGGCCCTCGAGGTCGTCTCACGTCGCAGCACCGAATCCATGCTTTCGCAGCGTCACGAGCGGTTCCTGAGCCTGGGTGTTTTCCAGGAGCAGGAGCCGCGCCGCAGGGGTTTCCTGCAGCGCCTGAGGGAGTTCTTCTAGGAGGCCTTTGTAGAAGGCGCCGCGCCCTGCCTAGTTCACTATTCCCAGCTTCCTGCCTGCCGTCCCGGCAACCTCGAGGATCCGATCCAGCTCCTCGTCCGTGTGTATAGCCATATACGAGGTGCGAATCAGCGTGCTGTCCGGTGGCACCGCAGGACTCAGGATGGGGTTCGTGAACACCCCGCCGTCGAACAGGGCGCGCCAGAAGAGCAGGGTCTTCTCGAAGTCACGAACCAGGAGCGGGACAATAGGCGTCTCCGCGGTTCCGACGTCGAAGCCCAGGGCCTTGAAGCCGGCCACCATCTTGCGGCCGATGGCCTGGAGTCGCTGGACTCGCTCAGGCTCCTTCTCGATGATGTCGAGGGAGGCGCTCACCGAGGCGATGGTCGCGGGAGGCATGCTTGCCGCAAAGAGCAGCGGGCGAGCGAAGTGCTTGATGTAGTCGATCACTTCGTCTTCACCGGCAATGAAGCCCCCGAGAGACCCGAATGACTTCGAGAAAGTACACATCACGATGTCGGCGTTGTTCTTGACCCCGTAATGCTCCTCCGTTCCTCGGCCCGTGTTCCCCAGAACGCCGATGGCGTGGGCCTCGTCAAGATAGAACCGGGCGCCGTATTTCTTGCACAGGCTGCGGACGGCCGGGAGCTTCACGATGTCTCCTTCCATGCTGAAGACGCCGTCGGTGACGACCAGCTTCGGGGCGTCATGGGCTTCACGGGACAGGGCCTTCTCCAGGCTCGCCGTGTCGTTGTGCGAGTAGCGATGAACCTTCACCCTGCCGCGCATGCCCGTGGCAAGAAAAATGCCATCCATGATCGAGGCGTGATTCAGCTTGTCAGAGAAGATGTGCTCGTCCTTGCCCAGGAGCGCTGAGATGGCCCCCAGGTTGGTCTGGTAGCCCGTGGTAAAGCACAGCGCCCTCTGCCTTCCCACGAACCGCGCCAGGTGCTCTTCCAGCTTTTCGTGCAGCGCCAGTGTCCCGTTGAGAAACCGTGATCCCGAGCAGCTCGTTCCCCACTTTTTCGTTGCCTCCAGCGCGGCCTCCTTGACGCGCGGATCCCAGGAAAGGCCGAGATAATTGTTGGAGCCGGCCATGATAAGCTCCTTGCCTTCCATGATGACCCTGGTTCCTCGACTTTCCTGAATAGGCTTGAAGTAAGGATAGATGCCTTTTTCCTGGGCTTCGCGAGCATCGCCCCAAGAATAGCATTTCTCGAATATGTCCAAGTCGGCCTCCCTGTGGACGGATTTTGGCTACAGTGATACAACGCGAACGCCCGGCATGTAAAGGTATATCCGGCAGGTATTTTCGGGCCGCCCGGCAGGGCTACGGCGTACTCGCCGAACGGGTACTCCCGTACGGCGTACTCGCCGAACGGGTACTCCCGTACGGCGTACTCGCCGAACGGGTACTCCCGTACTTCCTTACATCTCGAGGATCTTGTCGAAAAGCTCCAACCGCGCGCTGCTCGTCCACTCGGTG
>DATKLB010000132.1:0-4611 GCA_035542615.1 Spirochaetia bacterium
TGCATCCAGGGAACGAAGTAAGCACCGCCGGCGTCGAACGTGCCGCGGCCTTTGAACCCCGGCAGGAAGGATCGCCGGCCGAGCGCGGGCAAAATGGTGTCCACGTTTTCAAGCAGTCCCGCGCGATAGAGGCTGAGGAAGTCGGATTCCAGGCCGCCGAGCACCACGTTGCGGCCGGGTTGTCGCACCACCTCCTGTGCGCGCAACATGAAGATCCGGCGATCGTCGGTCGGTTCGAAGCTCACGGGCCGGCCCCAGCCCGCCAGAATGGCCTGACGCATCGTCGTTGCCTCCTGAAGCGGCCTGAGCTGCGTGGAGAGAAACAGCAGAGGCTCGCCCCCCAACGGCGCGGAAACGACGAGGCCGGCGGTGAACGCCGCGGCCAGAAGGGCACGCCTCATCCTGCTTCTGCTGATCGATCGGCTTGTGCCGTCTCGCTCACTCATTGGGTTTGGCTCCCTTCGTCCGCGTATTCTTGCGCGATGGCGTGGAACTGGTCTTGAATCTCCAGGAATGCGGAAACCGCGTCGGGATCGAAGTGTGTGCCCGACCCCTCTCGGATAATGGAAACGGCCTTCTCCCGGGAAAATGCTTCCTTGTACACCCGCTTGTTGATGAGCGCATCGTAGACGTCCGCCACCGCCATAAGCCGGGCGCTCACGGGGATCTCGTCCCCCGAGAGTCCTGACGGGTACCCCGACCCGTCCCATTTCTCGTGGTGAAAGCAAGCGGTTTCCCTGGCATGCCGCAGGAACGACGTGGAGGTATCCAGCCTCTTTTCAGCGGCGAGGATGGCGTCGCGGCCGATGGTCGTGTGGGTCTTCATGATCGCGTACTCTTCCGGGAGAAGCTTGCCGGGCTTGAGGAGGATACGGTCCGGAATGCCCACCTTGCCGATATCGTGGAGGGGCGCCGACTTGACCAGGAGGTCGATGGTCTCGGGCGTCAGGAACTCCTGGAACCGGGGCAACTCTTTCATCTGCAGCGCCAACGCTTTCATGTAATACTGGGTTCGACGGATATGGTTTCCTGTCTCGTTGTCCCGCGCTTCAGCCAGGGACCCCATGGCCATCATGGTCACATCCTGCACCACGTGCACTTCCCGCGTCCGCCGCCGTACTTCGTCCTCCAGGAACGCGCTCTTGTCCGCCAGGAAATCCCTCACGCTCTTAAGCTGAAGATGCGTCTTCAGCCGGGCTTTCACGATGGGAGGACTGAACGGCTTCGTGATGTAGTCCAGAGCTCCCAACTCAAAGCCCCTCTGCTCGTCCTCCGTGTTCCCCCTCGCAGTCAGGAAGATGACGGGGATGTCCACGGTTTTCGGGTCCCGCTTGAGCCGCCGGCAGACCTCGTGACCGTCCACCCCGGGCATCACGACGTCCAACAGGATCAGGTCAACACCGGAGTCGGATCGCGCCAGCTCGAGCGCCTTCTCTCCGTCGGTTGCCGCCGTGATCCGGTACTCCCCCTTGAGCACGGCGGCCATGGCGGCGATGTTTTCCGGCGCATCATCCACGACGAGGACGGTTGATTTTCTATCGCCTTCTGATTCCCTTGACGTGCCCTTCGACATCATGTTTCCGCCTCCTTCTGCGATGACAGCCGCCGCTTCCTCGGCGGTCTGTGCAGGATTCTTCCACCGGCAAGCGCAGTGCGCACCACGCGGACCAGCCGGTCCCGATCCACGGGCTTCACCAGGCAGTCCACCACTTCATCCCAGGAGCCTTGGGCCAGGTCACGGGGTCGAGAAGAACCCGTGACAATGACCACGGGCGGCCGGCCCTCCAGTTGTGCTGTCTTCTGCAGAACCGCATGGTCAGGCAGGCCGGGCATGTTGAAGTCCAGAAGCACGAGGCTGAAGCGTTCGTTCGCAAGCATCTGGGGTACGCTAGCACTGTCAGAGACTGTGCGCAGATTTGTGATACCTGCACTCCGCAGCGTCACAAACAGTGCAAAAAGCGACTCCTGGTCGTCGTCAACAATAAGGACGGGTTGTGCCGGAAAGGATTTCTGCTCCGCCGCCATGCCTGGAGAGCAAGCAAGAGGCGTGCCGACCTCTTTTCAGGATTGTAATTCATTTGTGAGTATAGAATTGCTCTTCGAGCCAATCTCTCGGACCATTGGGACAAAACGGCCCAAGAAGGAGCCAGGGGCTATGCTATTTCCATTCCCGGCAAAGAAATGAAGCGGCTATCGCTGCGTCTCGACGGGAAGAATGTCCTAGAGGTTCCGATTGAGTCTCTTGCTCAGCGCAGAACGGCTCAACCCCAAGAGCCGCGCTGCCGCGTCCTGGTTCCCCTCCGCACGGCGGAGCGAATCCTCGATGAGCATTGCCACGGCCTGCTTGATGGTCGGCAACTTCTGCAAGGTTTCGAACGGGTTCCCGCTGACTACCGGGGCTGTGCCTGCCTCGGTCTCCTCTTTGCCGGGACGGCCTATCGCGTCCCTGAAACTTGCCAGCGACAACACGTGGGATTTGTGGCGGACCACGGCATCGAACACTATTCCTTCCAGCTCACGGACGTTCCCCGGAAAGGAATAGTTTCTGAGCAGCGTCAAGAGCTCCTTGGGCACTGAGGGGCGCTTCTTGTTCAGCGCCTTTGACGCCTTGTCGAAGAAGTGGTCCACGAGAGCGGGAAGGTCATCCATGCGCTCCCTCAGGGGCGGAACCCGGATATGATGAGACTGAAGCCGATAGAGAAGGTCTTTGCGGAACCTGCCCTGGCTGGTGCCTTTGGACATGTCCACGTTGCTGGCAAAAACAAACCGAGCGTTGGTGGGCTGCGGTTCGTCGGTCCCCAGCGGATAGTACTCACGCTCCTGGAGCAGCCGCAGAAGCTTGATCTGAGAGTCGGCCGCCAGGTCGCCGATCTCGTCCAGGAAAAGAGTACCATCCTCCGCTTTGGCAACGACGCCTTCCCGCGCCGCGTCCGCGCCGGTGTATGCTCCCTTGACATGGCCAAAGAGCGTGTCCGCGAACAACGTCTCATCGAGGCCCGCCACGTTGACCGTCACAAAGCTCCCCTTCCGCCCGCTGAGAGAATGGATGACGCGCGCTACAAGTTCCTTGCCTGTCCCCGTCTCCCCGGTGATGAGAACCGGGAGCGTGGTGGGAGCGATCGCTTCCACGTAGCGAAAGACCTGAAGCATCTGCCGATCTGACGTGATGATGTCTGCAAAGGCTTCCGGCGCCTCCAGTTCCGTGGACTTCAGCGACCTCATCTCGCGCGCGGTCTCCCATCGCTCGATTGCGTGGTGCAGCGAGGCGAGAAGCCTGGTCTGGTCCACGGGCTTGGTCAGATAATCAAAGGCGCCGGCACGCATGCAGCGGACCGCGGTCTCAAGGTCGCTGGTCGCGGTAGACACAATCACGGGCGTCTCCGGCTTCTCCTCCAGGAGAAGCCGCAGGAGCTCTTCCCCGGGCAGCCCGGGCATCGAGAGGTCCAGAATAACAGCCGCGAAAGATTCCGTGGGCATCCGCTCCCGCACTTCCTGACCATTCCTGCACTCCACGATGTTCGTGATGCCGTCCTGCAGGAGTGCCGTTCTCACCGAAAGCCGCGTGAGCTCCTCGTCATCCACGACAAGCACGGGCTCGGCCGGATTGAGGTGGCTCATGCGGCCCCCCCGCCAGCGGGAAGCCGTACCGTGACCACGGTGCCGCTGCCAACCTCGGAGGCGAAGGCGATCGTACCACCGTGGCTCTGGATGATGCGGGAGGTCACCGCCAACCCGAGTCCGGAACCGCCGCGTTCGCGCCTCGTTGTGAAAAACGGGTCCAGCAGACGCTGAATATCTTCCTGCGGGATGCCAACCCCCTCGTCTTCAACTCTGAGGACCACGCGCCCATCGCTGTCCTGCTGTGTTTCCACGCGGACTGCCTTCTCCAGTGACGTGAGTGCCTGGCACGCATTGTTGACAAGGTTGATCACCACCTGCTCCAACTGGCAGTAGTTCCCGAGCACATGCGGCAACTCGGCTGCCCCGCGAAACAAGAACCGGTTCGTCGACTTTCGCACGGTGTTCTCTATGATCACCAGTGCTGACCTCACGACGGCATTCAGATCCACCACCTGGTCCAGCGCGCCCTCGTCGCCGCTGGCAAACTCACGGAGGGTGACGAGGAGTCTCTCTATTCTCCGGGAGCCCTCTATTGTTCCATTGAGGAGATCGTCAACCATGCCACGCGCTGTTTCGTACGGAATGCCCCGAAACTTCAAGCCGGGTTTTGTCTCCACCACGGAGTCCAGCGCCGCGCGGATGTCCTTCCAGAATCCCGCCAGGTTCTGCGAGTTCAGGCGGATGAAGTTGTTCGGATTATTGATCTCGTGACCAATCCCTGCCACCAGCGTTCCCAGGGAGGCGAGCCGGGACGCCTGGGAGAGCTGCTGCTCGTGTTCCCTCTCCCGTGCCTGGGCCTCCGATATCTCCTTCACCTTCTGCGCGACCAGGTCCTCCAGGGAAGAGTTGCGCTGCTCCAACTCCAGCCGAAGACGCCGCAGCTCCAGGTGAGTCTCCACCCTCGCCCTCACTTCCTCCGCCTGGAAGGGCTTCGTGAGGTAGTCCACGCCGCCGGCGGAGAACCCCTTTACCTTGTCCATTGTTTCCGCG
>DATKLB010000133.1:0-13155 GCA_035542615.1 Spirochaetia bacterium
ATGTTCGCCCTGTCGGTATCCACGGTGTCGATCTTCTGGCCGTCGCGCAGCACCGTGACCCTGTCCGTGACCTCGAACACTTCCTTGAGCCTGTGGGAGATGTGGATGACTCCGACCCCCTGCTCCTTGAGGCCCGTGATGATCTTGAAGAGGGACTGCGTGTCCTCCTCCCCCAGGGCGGCAGTGGGCTCGTCCATGACGAGGATGGTCGCTTTCTTGTGGATGGCCTTGGCGATCTCCAGGACCTGCTTCTGGTGGACGGTGAGGTCGCCGACGATTGCGCGCGGGTCAAGGTCGATGTTCATGGTGCCGAGCACCGAGCGCGCGTTTTCGTTGGCCGCCTTCCAGTCCACGGTCCCGAGGCCGCGGCGGACAGGCATGTGTCCGACGAAAAGATTCTCCGCAACGGTCAGGGTGTCCAGGGTGATGAGCTCCTGGTAGATGAACTGGATTCCCATCTCCGCCGCGTCTGACGGGGAGCGGAAGTCCACCTTCCGCCCGTTCACGAAGATCTCCCCGCTGTCCGCGCGGTAGTCGCCTGCCAGGATCTTGATGAGAGTCGATTTGCCGGCCCCGTTCTCACCGACCAGCCCGAGCACGTCCCCCGCGCGTAGGTCGATGCTCACGTCCTTGAGCGCCTGCACGCCGGGGAACTGCTTGGATATGTTTTTCATTTCGAGCAGCGGTTGTTCCATTCTCAGCTTCCCCCGGGGCAAGAAATGCACGGGGCCGGGCGCGGACCCGGCCCCGTCAGGTGAGCTATTTCTTCGGGTACCACGTGTCGATGTTCGACTTGTTGATGACCACGTTCTCCACGAAGATGTACGGGGGAACAGGCTGGCCCTGGAGCATGGCGACCACCGCGGGAACCACGTACTCCCCGTAGTGCTCGGGGAAGAATGCCACGCCGCCGTCGCTCAGGCTGTCCCTGATCTGCGACTGGCCCAGCTCATCGACGCCCAGGGTGATGACGACCACGTTCTTGGGGTCCCAGCGCCCGGCGCCCTGCAGGGACGCGATGACCCCCGCCATGGTCTGCTCGTTGATGGAGGTGACGGCGATCTTCACGGCGTCGGGGTGCGCAGCGAGCACGTCATCCATTGCGGCCTTGGCCTGCTCTGACTGGCCCATGCCTCCGTCGAACCGCACGATCTTGGGGTCTTTCACGTCGATGCCGAAATCCTCGGACAGGGCCTGCGCAAAGCCCTCGGACCTCAGCATGACCACGTCGCCGCCCGCCGGCATCTGGCCCAGGGCCACCATGTCGACGCCGTCCCATCCGCCGAACTTGCCCTTGATCTGCTTTGCCATCTCGTGCCCGCCGATGAGGGCGACCTTCCAGTTGTCGACTCCCATGAAGGGTGAGCCGGGGATCGGAACATCGATTGCGAGCAGGGGGATCTTCGCCGCGCCGAACTTGCCGGCCACGATGTTGTTGACCTTCGAATCCGCCTGGAACTCGATGAAGAAGTCCGGGTGCTTGGAGAGCATGATGTCCGCGTTCTTCAACCCGATGACCGAGTCATACTGGTTGTCCATGCTGATCCAGCCCTTGCTCAGATCCAGGCCCGCCAGCTTGAGCTGCGCCTTGATGTTGTTCTCCACTGAGATGCAGAAAGGCAGCGTGCCGAAGATGTTGGCAAAGCCGACGACCTTGCCCTTGAGCGGCGCTCCCGTGTACGGCTTGCCAGCCTTTGCCATGGTCCGGTACTTGTTGAAGACCTTGTAGGGATCCGCTGCCTGGGCGAACGCGAACCCTGCGACGGCAATGAATGCCATGATCAGAAACAACAACTTCCCACGCTTCATCCTGAAATCCTCCTTGGTTTTGTCGCGCTTTCTGTCGCGATTTCGAACGATGTCTGCAAAGGACAGTGACAGGGTGCTTTCACCTCCTTTCTCCGAGTGTCCCAGACGAGTTTCGATCCGACCATGCTACACTCCCCGTGGCCCACGGGGAATGGAGAAAATGACTGACTGATGTCTTTTTACGGCGGCTCTGGTCCGGATCACATCCCGAACACTGATTTCGCCATCCGCACCCACTCCGCCACCCGGCCGATCTCGCGGTTGACCGTGTACAGGTCGCGGAAAAGGATCTCCACGCAGCAGTTCTTCGTTGCCGCGTATGTCTTTTCCATGTCCTTTCGGCCAAGGTCCCAGGACGGATTGGCGCCACTCATGAAGGCGGGAGTCGGCTTTCTTGAGAAGACGTAGCGTTTGCCCAGCATCTCCCCGACCTTCTGGAAGTTGGCCCATCCTGAGACGGAAACCGAGCGGAGGTTGGGAATTGCCTCCATGATGAGGCCAAGCCTGTCGTCGACAGGTTCGCAGCACCCGTAGTAGATCAGCCCGAAGCGTTTGCTCAAGGAGGCGAGATACGGCAGGACGAACTCGCTGAACATCGCGGGGGAAATGCTGGTGGTTTCCTGCGACTCAGCCCATGCCCAGAGGTGCTTGAGCGTCACCGGGCCGCGGTAATCCGGTCCGGGCAGGTCCGACACGTAGCCGTAGGCGCGCGGCCCTGCCATCTGCGTGTCCGTGTTCAGATCGAGGAGCCCTTCGCGCTCCAGGAACTCGAACATCGCCGCCCTGTCATCGCGCATGTAGGTCATGAGCCGGTGGATCGCCTCGGGCGCGTCATAGACCCAGTACAGGAGGCCGTCGTTTCCGATGAACCGGTAGATCTGCCAGGTCAGGCCGAAAAAGAAGTTCCCGCAGAAGCCCTCGTCCCCGGGCTCCACGATGAAGTGATCGTAGTTGCCCACCCGCACCGGAAGGATGTCCCCCATGACGCCTTCGAGCTTCGCCTGAAGGCCCGAGGTCTTCTCCCGGTCCACGGCGAAGGTCCGCTGTCGCAGCCGGGAAACCTCGTGCGGGCTCTTGATGGGAAAATTGAACGTGTAGCCGAGGGATGTTTCGTTGTTCCCCATCATGCCGGGCTTCTGCTCCACGGAGACTCCGAAATCCGTGGTGATCATCTGCCAGCCCAGTCGGAAATACGGCTCGAGGACGATGTCATCCCCCACCTCGTCCGCATGGCGTAGCGCGTCTCGCATGGTCCTCTCCACCGCGCGGAGGAACTGGTCCTTGCAGCACAGCTCGGAGGGAGGGACAAAGCCGTCGATGGATGAGGTTTCAACCAGGATCATGGGCCGAACAGGCGAAAGGTCGTGAACCGCTTTCCACAGCCGCTTGCGCTCCGCCATCACGCCATCACGGGCGTGAGCAATCCACCTCATGGCCAGGTCGCGAATGACATCTCGGTCGTTCATGCCTGCGAGTCTACCCCGGGCATCAGCGCACAGGAATGGAGAAAACGGGGAAAGGATGTCTTTTTTTCAGCCACCGCTGCTTGCGGCCAGGCGGCTCAGCTCATGCATCTCGTTCGATGTGTCGTTGTAGAGCTTCCGATAGAGGGCATGGTACTGGTCATACAGCGCGCGAGTGCCTGCCTGGGGCGAATAGGACGCTCCGGGCTGGACCCATCGACGTAAATCTTTCATCCCGGAGAAAAGACCGATGCCGAGCCCGGCAAGAAAAGCGTCGCCATAGGAAGCGCCGGCCTGCTGCTGAGGCACCACCTGCGTGATCCCCGCGATGTCGCTCACGATCTGCATCCACAGGGGATTGCGCGTGCCTCCGCCGACGGCCAGGATCCTTCGAGCCGCGCAATCCTGAACGGCGAGCGCTTCGATGTTGTGCCTGACGCTGTGTCCCACGGATTCCAGAAAGGCGCGGTAGATGTCCGCACGCGAATGCTTCACGGTCAGTCCGAAGACCATGCCCCTCGCCTCGGGGTCGTGAAGGGGCGTGCGCTCGCCGGAGAAGTAAGGAAGGACGACAAGCCCGTTCGCCCCGGCGGGCGAGCCGGCAGCCAGGTCTGCCAACGCCTCGTACGATGTTTCCCCTGAGGCGAACGTGTCGCGAAACCATCGGGTGAGGCTGCCGGCTGTCGCGGTGCCGCCCGCGACCGCGAAGCTGTCCTTTTCCAGAAACCGCGTGCCCCAGAATCCCTTCGGCGTCAGCAGCGACGGAGTCTTCAGAATGAAGAAGGTGCTGCTTCCGTACATCAGCATCATGTCTCCGTCGTCAGCAAGCCCGGCGCTGATCGCCTCCGCGGCGGCATCGGCGGTGCCCGAAATCACGGGAGTCCCCTCGGCAAGACCCGTCAGAGTCGCGGCTTCCCGGGTGACTCGGCCCGCAAGCTCGGATGTCCATGTGATCCGCGGCATCATGCTGACCGGCGCGACGACACTCTCAAACGCGGCGGACCAGCGCATGTCCCTCGTATCGAAAAGCGGCGCGAAGACCGTTGCATCGTAGACATCGATCGTCGCTTCTCCCGTGAGGCGCAGAGTGAAGAAGCCGCTTCCGTTCACGATGCGGCGCGTGCGCGACCAGACTTCGGGCTCCTTCCTGCGGATCCAGAGAATCTTGGGGCATCCCGATTGTGAATCGAAATGTCCGCCGGTCTCACGCGCCAGGTCCGTGATCTCAGCGGTGGCGCGCGTGTCGATTCCGTAGAGGATTGCGGGACGCAGCGCCCTGCCGTTCGAGTCAACCGGCACGACCGCCGGGGAGATGGTGCTCACTGCGATCCCGGCAATCTGGTCCGGCTTCACACCGTCGGAAGCAAGCAGCCTTTTCGTGATGGACAGGAAATCGCTCCACCAGACTTTTTCCGCATCGTGCTCGGCCCAACCGGGCCGGGGCATGGCCAGCTCGTGCTCGGCAACCGCGTTGGCAACGACCCGCCCTGTCTCTGTAGCCAGGACGCCCTTGGAGGAATACGTGCCGATGTCAACACCCAGGAGCAAGCTTTTCACCGCGGCCCGCCCGCCTGCAGCAGGAACTTTCCTTTTTCGAGGACCGGCCTGCCGTCCACGAGCACAGCGCCCTCTTTGCGGATGTCCTTGACGATGTCCCAATGGATCGCCGAGGTGGTGCGTCCGCCGCACTCGGGGTAAGACCGGCCCAGCGCGAGGTGAACAGTGCCGCCGATTTTTTCATCCAGGAGGATGTCCTTGCAGAACCGGTTCACCGCCATGTTCGTTCCCATGGCAAACTCGCCGACCTTGCTCGCCCCATCGTCGGTGGCGATGATCGAGCGCAGGAAGTCCTGATTGGTCGACGACGTGGCCTCCACCAGCTTGCCATTCTGAAAGCCGAGCCGGATGTCGTTGATAAGCCTCCCGCTCAGCACGCCGGGGAACTCGAAGGAGATCTGTCCGTTGACGGAATCCTCGACAGGCGCGGTCATGATCTCGCCGTCGGGCATGTTGAGCTTCCCGTCTCCCGGGATCCATTTCCTTCCTTTGCTGCTGAAGGTGAGGTCCGTTCCCTTTCCCGTGACCCGAACAGAGCTGCCCCGGTCCAATTCCTGCGCCCACGCCCTCAGCTTCCTGCTCTCTTTCTCCCAATCGATCAGGCATGCGTCGAAGAACATCTCCATGATCGTTTCTTCATCAGTCTCCGCGGCCTGGGCAAAAGCTGCGTTGGGCACCCGCACGAGACACCAGCGGGTCTGCTCCCAGCGAAGGCGCGATATTTTCCCCATGGCCCCCTGGTTGAGCGCGATGGATTCAGTCGGAATGTCGTCGTGCTCGTGGATGTTGTACGCGCCCCGAAGGCCGATGTAGACGTCAGCCCACTCCATGCCGTAGGACTCGATTTCCGGCATCCAGGAGAGCTGCTCGTGGTTGCCGTATTTCAGGAGCACATGCCGCAGGCTCTCCGAAAGGAACTGGACCTGTGGAAACCCGCCGGCCCGGACGACGGCCTCGTAGACTCCGTGCACGAGGGGAAGGGTTTCCACCTCTCCCATGGAGATCATCACTTTCTCACCGGGCTTCACTCCGACGCAGTACCCGACGAGCAGGCCGCCCAGCTCCTTCCAGCGCCTGTCCATGCCTGCTTACCGTCCGCGCCGCGTGTCGTTGACCTTCTTCATGAACTCCTTCACTCGATTGACATCCACCTCGTTCCAGATATAGCCGTCGCGCTTGAAGGTCGTCCCGACCACGGCGCCGTCCGCGATCGCGAGCTGCTCGCCGACGTTGGAGACATTCACCCCCGTGTTGGCGAGCACGAAAGTCCCGGGCACCGCTTCCTTCACCTGCTTGAGAACGTTTGCCGAGGTGGCCACACCCGCGACGAGCCCCGAAACGCACAGGGCATCCGGTCGATGGTTGAAAACAGTGGATCGGGCGATGTCGGCGGGCGCGCGGCTGCCAAGGTAGGCTGCCGCCTCGGGAACGATATTGAAAAGGAGCTTCACTTTCTCGCCGTGAACGGCGTACTGGTGACGGATGGCCTCGCCGGTGCTCGTGTTCCACAGGCCGAAATCGCTTGCATACACTCCACTGAAAATCTCCCGGACGAAAAGGCCGTTCACGGCCACGGCGAGATCGATCGATGCGACCGGATCCCAGAGGACGTTCACGCCGAAAGGAACCTTCACCTCCTTGCGGATCTCCCCGATGACGCGGGCCATGGTGACGTAGGTGATGGGCTCCACTTTCGTCAGGTACGGAAGGCTCTGCTCGTTGGAGAACATGATCGCGTCGACGCCGCCATCCTGGAGAGCGGTGAGGTTTCTGCGGGCACACTCGACGATCCACTCCACTCCCTTGTCGTGCTTGTACCCGGGATCACCCGGCAGGGGTTCCAGGTGGCACATGGCGATAATCGGCTTCTGGACGCCGAACATGTCCTTCAACCAACTCATAATGCATCTCCCTTGAGTGTTCGTTCTGAACTAGAACCTGACGGTAGCGTGATCCCGGAGTCCTGTCAATGGGTCGCGCAGAAAATTTCCACAATCGCGCTTGACGTGCGCAGATTTTGAGAATATGGTGAGCAATATCCGAATGATTCTGGCCAGCAGCGCCAAGCCCGCCGCGCGGGATGGGCACGACTTCGCTTTGCCAGCGTTCCTCAGCACGAGGTTGTTGATGTGAGCACGATCTTGCGCATCCAGGACATCTGCATGGATTTTCCCGGCGTACGCGCACTCGACAACGTCAGCTTCACCGCCGAGAGCGGCAAGGTAGTCTCGCTGTTGGGAGAGAACGGCGCGGGAAAATCCACTCTCCTGAAGATTCTCTACGGAGACTACCAGCCGACGTCGGGAAAAGTCCTCATCGATCAGAAGGAGGCTGTCTTCCGTTCTCCTTTCGAAGCCCTGCAGAACGGGGTCAGCGTCATCTACCAGGAACGACAGCTGGTCCAGAACCTGAGTGTGGGGGACAACGTGTTCCTGGGTCATCCCCCCCGTCGGCTCGGATTCATCGAAGGGCGGGATCTCAACCACGCCACGCAGAAGATCATCGACGAGTTCGGCCTGCCCTTCAAGGCAGAGGACAGGGTCTGGGAGCTCAGCGTGGCCCATCAGCAGATGGTGGAAATCATGAAGGCGTACAATCGCAAGATCGACATCATCGCCTTCGACGAGCCGACCGCGAGCCTGACGGAGACCGAGATCCACAAGCTGTTCGAGATCATCCGCAAGCTGAAGGCGGAGAACAAGATCGTACTCTACGTCTCCCATCGCCTGAAGGAGATCTTCGAGATCTGCGATGACGTGGTTGTGTTGAAGGACGGCCGTTTCGTGAACAAGCTGCGGATACAGGATGCCACGGAAGAAGAGCTCGTGCGGATGATGGTGGGCCGGGATCTGAAGGGAATCTTCCAGCGGCTGGTGCACACGACCTCCTTCGGAAAGGTCATCCTCGAGGTGCGCGGCCTCTGCAACAGCAGGCTCACCGACGTGTCGTTCGCGCTGAGGGAGGGTGAGATCCTGGGCTTCTCGGGCCTGGTGGGGTCCGGACGCACCGAGCTGATGCAGGCGATCTTCGGCGTGGACCGCTACGAGCGAGGCGAGATCCTCTTCGACGGGAGCCCGGTCCGCATCACGTTCCCGGCGGACGCGATCCGCCTCGGGATCGGTCTGTGCCCCGAGGACCGCAAACAGCAGGGCATCATCCCGATCCGCTCCCTGCGGGAGAACATCGTCGTGACCATCCAGAAGGAGCTCGCCCGGCTGGGCGTCTTCATCAACCGGCAGAAGGAAGTGGCCCTTGCCCAGGAACAAGTGAAGAACCTGGACATCCGCGCCTCGGGGGTGGAGCAGGCCATCATGTACCTGAGCGGAGGCAATCAGCAGAAATCGATTGTCGGACGCTGGCTGGCGCGGAAGCCCCGGGTCCTGATCCTGGACGAGCCGACAAAGGGCATCGATGTTGGCGCAAAGGCGGAGATCTACAAGATGATCAGCGAGCTGGCCCGGCAGGGAATCGCCATCATCCTGGTTTCCTCGGAGCTCCCCGAGATCATCGGGCTGTGCGACAGGATCCTGATCATGAAAGACGGCCGCATCAGCGGCGAGCTGGCGAGGGCGGAGGCCACCGAGGAGAAGGTCCTCTCCTTCGCGCTGCCGCACTGAAACAGGGGAGAGCACGGTGAGTACGGTTCAGCAGGCAATTGCGGACAGGAGGACCGGCGTAGTCGCGCGGTTCTTTGCCAGCCCCATGGCGGGGATGACCATCGCCATCGCGGCGATGTTTGTCGGGTTCGCCTTCGCGGCCCCCAACTTCTTCCTGCCGGCGAACTTCCTCAATATCCTCATCGCCAGCTCCACCATGGGGCTCGTCGCCGTCGGGGAATCGTACCTGATCATCGCCGGCCAGATCGACCTCTCCCCGGGGGCTGTGTCGGCTTTCAGTGGAATGGTGATCGCGGTGATGCTGAAGAACAGCATCGCGCCGATGATCTCCGTGCCCGCGGCCCTCCTGGTGGGTGCGGGAATCGGATACCTCAATGCAACGCTGGTCAACCGGCTGAAACTGCAGCCCTTCATCGCCACCCTGGCAACGTCGTCGCTCTTCCGCGGCCTGGCTTTCATCATCAACGACGGTAAGACCGAGCAGATCTTCAACAAGGGTTTCCTTGCCCTTGGCCTCGAGCGCTACCTGGGACTGCCGATCTCGGTCTGGGTGCTCCTCATCGCGCTGGCCGCCTTCACGATCCTGCTGCGTTACACGACCTTCGGGCGGAGCGTGTATATCATCGGGGGAAACCCGGTGGCGGCGCGCCTGGCCGGAATCAACGCGCGGAGGCTCGTGACCAAGCTCTACGTGATGTGCGCCGCGCTGACCAGCCTTGGAGGTGTGATGCTCGCCTCGCGGATGAACGCGGGACAGCCGACTGCGAGCAACGGGCTGGAGTTCGACGCCATCACGGCAACCGTCCTCGGGGGCGTAGCTTTCAGCGGAGGGTCCGGTTCCATGCCGGGCACCATCCTTGGCATCTTTATCCTGGTGGGATTCAACAACGGCCTGCTCATCATGAACGTGCCGAGTTTCTGGCAGTACGTGGCTCGCGGCGGATTGCTGGTGGTGGCGTTGTCCTTCGACACGATCCGACAGCTCATCAGGAGAAGGTAGACGCGCGACCCGCGCGGTTCTCTCAACGCACGTCCCTGATTGCCTGGAAGAGAACCTCCACCTTCCGCGGCTCCGCCGCGCTCTGGAGGTTATGGGACGGGGCAAGCACATAGCCGCCGTCTTTCCCGAACACGTCCACCAGCCGGCGCACCTCATCGCGGATCTGCGCGTCTGTGCCGGTCTGCAGCAGTTGCTGAGTATCCACGCCGCCCCAGAAAACCAGGTCCTTTCCGAACTCGCGCTTCAGAAGCTCAGGCTGCATGTTCCGTGCCGTGGTCTGGATCGGGTTCAGGATGTCAACGCCAACGTCGATGAGGTCAGGGATCAGCTCGTGGACGCTGCCGCAGCTGTGGAGAAAGACCTTCGCTCTCGTCTTGGACTTGATCAGGTCGATCACGCGCCGATGGTGCTTCTTGAGGTACTTCTGGTACAGCGCGGGGGAGAAGAAGGCTCGATCCTGCATGCCCATGTCGTCACCATGGCAGACCACGTCGACCGCATCGCCGATGGCCGACAACTGCGTCTCGAACAGACCGAGGGCCGTCTCGGTCGTCTTCTCGAAGACCGCGGAGGCGAGCTTCGGGTCCTCGTAAAGCCCGGCTAGCAGGTCGGAGAAGCCGCGCATCCAGGCAGCCTGCTCGAAAGTGCCGAAGGAGATCAGGTCCGCCACGACCACGTACCCGGCCGCCTTGAGCCGCAGGCACTCTTCCCGGCAGGCGGGATCGTTGTACCACGCGCGAGCATGGCGCAGGTCGATCCAGGGCCGCGTGCGGACCTTGCCTTCGTCGATGTCGCCGTACCAGGGACCCTGGACAGGGTCGAAGTACATCTCTGACTTCTTCCACGTGATGCCGAAGCAGTCGATGTACGAGCCGTCCGGGAGGTATGTCGTGTCGGGAGTCAGGGCGTCCACGTACCGGGCGGGCCGGAACTCGGTCTCCAGCTCCTGCCAGATCCACTCAGGTACCGCGGCGGTCTGCATGATGCGGCTGGTCACCAGCGGCTGCGTGACGGGTCGGCCGCGGTGCTCCTCGAACCGGTTGAGCCAGAAGCGCGTCATGCCGTCCACGATCGTGGTGCCCAGGCTCACTGGCGTGCGGTCCGGCTGCCGGTGCTCGAACGCTGCGGATACTCGTTCCCGGTTGGTCATTCCGATCTCTCCACGAAAAATCCTTGCGCGAAAAAAAAGCGGGGCCGCGCCGGAAACCGGCGTCAGCCCCGCGGTTCTCACGAGGACCTAGTCAGCGTCCTTTCCCATGACCTGGCGGTAGTTGTCCTTGGTGACGATCAGCGAAGGCATCCAGAAGGTCCCGAACTCCATGCCGGGCTTCTTCTTGTCCCCGAAGATCTCCTTGCCCTTCAAGAGGTAGTCCATCATCGCCTGGGCGTTGGTCTCCCCGTCGATGGTGGCGCTGATGTGGCTCGATGCGATGATGGGAGTGAAGTCCTTCTTGAACTCGGCCTTGGCCAGGTAGCCGCCCAGGCCGACCACGTAGGAAGTGTGCTCCAGCCTGGCCTGCTCCAGGGCGCGCGCTGCGCCAATGGCCACCTCGTCGTTGACAGTGGTGACGAACCAGGTTTTGACCTGAGGATGGGCCACGATGTTGGCGGACATGGTCTTGTAACCTTCCTCGGTGAGCACCGTGGTCGTATCCGCGGTGATCATGCGGTCCTTCGGGTAGTCGGGAAGGCCTTTCATCCACGCGTCGTTGGCGCCCTTGGTGCGCTGCACGAAAGAGGCGATCTGCAGACCGGCGAGGTTGATGTACATCGTGTCTTTGACGTTCCTGGCGAGGTTGTGCTCCTTGACATACTTGGCCAGGTACTCGCCCATCACGTAGCCGGCATCGTACGCGTCGAGCTCCAGGGTGGGGGCGATTCGCTTGCCGTTCTCCACCAGCGGGTCGTCAGTTCCGATGATCGGGATTCCGGCTGCCTTGCACTTGTTCACCACGGCCCGGCTCAGCTTTTCGTCCGGCAGGTTGATCACGATGCCGCTGACATTCTGCGAGATCAGGGTATCCACCTGTGACATGGCAAGCTCGGGATCCATCTTGGAGTCCAGCAGCAGCACATCGGAGGCCCCCAGCGCGAGCGCCTTTGCCTTGAACGCCGAGGTCGTGGCCTGGAACCATGGGTTGTCCAGGACCTTGCAGACATACGCCAGGACGATCTTCTTCTGCGGCGCGTCGCCGGCGAAGCCGAGCGCCCCGACCACGCAGATCAGGAGCACTACGATAAGCAGTTTTCTCATCTGATTCCTCCTTTTGGTGATTACAACGAACACGCACCCATCAAAGGGATTTCTGCACACTCTATTCCCAAAAAATGCGCATGTCAAGGAAATTATGATAAATGGCTGCGTGATCCAATTGACAGTTGTCAGGAACCGACGCTATTCTCGATTCCGGGGAGGCTGCTGTCGGGATGACGCGCTATGAGAGGCTGATTCGGCTGATCAACCGCGAGGATGTGGACTATCTGCCCAGCCAGATCACGTTCGCCGAGCGGACCCGCAACGCCGCCATTGCGCGCCAGCTCGGGCTGGGCTCGGCAGACGAGCTGGACGGATATCTGGAAAACCACATCCAGCTGCCTTTTTCCCGCTTCGACATGCCTTTGTTCCTCAGGAACGACCTGGAGCTGATGGGGCGGCTGACCAGGGATGGCTACGCCGGCCTCGACGAGCAGGGGAAAACCGTCTACGACGTCTGGGGAATGGGCATCCGGATCGGCGAGGAAGGCTTCTACTACAACTACAGCCCGTTCAAAGGGGACCGGGAAGCCAACGAACGGGCCCGTCCTTTTCTCCCGAAAAGCTTCGACCAGGCGCTGCTCGAGATGCCGCCCCTCGAAGCGGCGCGGAATTTCGTCCCCCCTGATCCCACCACGGGCGGCAACCTGCGGCCCCTGATCATGGAAATCGAAAAATACAGAGCGGAGGGAGTCTACGCGGCGCCATCCGGGTATTTCGGCATATGGGAGCGGTGCAACGGTATGCTCGGGTTCGCCGAGAACACGCTGTACATGGCGGCAGAGCCTCAGATCACCCTTGCGATGTTCGAGCGCATCACGGAGTACAAGATCCGCCTGGCCCGTGAGCTGCTGAAGCTCGACCTGCCCCTGTACCATCACGGGGATGACCTGGGCTTCCAGACCTCGACGTTCTTCTCGGAAGACATGTTCAAGGAGCTGCTCCTGCCGTTCCTGAGGAAGCTCTTCAAGGTCTACAAGGACGCCGGGAAGAAGATTGCCTACCATAGCTGCGGCAACATCACAAAGATGATCCCGTCACTCATTGACGCCGGCGTGGACGTGCTCGAACCGGTCCAGCCGTGCATGGACCTTGCCTACCTGAAGGATGCTTTCGGGGACGATTTGATCTTCTGGGGCGGCATCGATACGCAGACTGTTCTCCCCCACGGCACCCCCGAGGAGGTGCGCGAGCATACGCGCCATGTCATCCGGACGCTCGGCCGTGGCGGCGGACTGATCATCGGGCCGTCGCAGGAGATCATGAGTGATGTCCCGGTAGCAAATATAGTAGCGATGGTGGAGACGATCCGGGAAGAAAGGAAGGCCGCGATCGACGCCTGAGCTCAAGCCAGGACGACCGTGCGGCCCATCTCTTTCAGCTGCTTCAACGTATCCGCGTCCAGCTCGCGGTTGGTGATTATGGTATCGATTTTTTCGAGGCCGGCAACGCGGT
>DATKLB010000134.1:0-2279 GCA_035542615.1 Spirochaetia bacterium
CTCAAACGGCTCTACCTGGAGGTGGAGGGCTGGATCGAGGATAAGATGGATGGCATCGAGGGCGAGTTCCAGGGCGGCGCCATAGACATCATGACGAAAGATGACATAGAAAGTTGGAAGAAGAAGATGAAGGAGGTACTCGGATGATATTCCCATTTTCGGCGATTGTCGGGCAGGACGAGATGAAGACAGGACTGCTCTTGAATGTGGTCGATCCGGCCATCGGAGGGCTCCTGATCATGGGCGAGAAAGGCACCGCGAAGAGCACGGCGGTGCGGGCCTTGGCCGATCTGCTGCCCGAGATCGAGGTAGTGGAGGGTTGCCCCTTCGGGTGCACGCCGGACGGGCTTCTCTGCAGCGCCTGCAGGGAGCGTTTGAACAAAAACGAAGGGCTCAAGCGGGAGATGAGGAAGATGAAGGTGGTCGAGCTCCCGCTCGGCATCACCGAAGACCGGCTCGTGGGCACGCTCGATATCGAGCACGCGCTGAAGAAAGGCGAAAAGCGTTTCGAACCGGGGATACTAGCTGCGGCCAACAACAACTTCCTCTACGTGGATGAGGTCAACCTGCTGGAAGATCATATCGTGGATCTTCTTCTTGATTCGGCGGCGATGGGAGTCAACACGGTCGAGCGCGAGGGCGTCTCCTTCACGCATCCGGCCCGCTTCATCCTCGTGGGCACCATGAACCCGGAGGAGGGGGAGCTCAGACCGCAGTTACTCGATCGCTTCGGATTGTGCGTGCGGGTTACATCCGTGCGCGACAAGAACGAGCGCATCGAAATTTTGAGACGCAGGATGCGCTTCGATGCCGAGCCCGACAGTTTCCTGCGGGAATGGCAGGCGGAGCAGGAGCGCATGGCTGCGCAGGTCACCGCAGCGCGCGAGCGCCGCGATCGCATTGAGATGAGCGAGCCGGTGCTGGAACAGATCGTTGCAATGACCACGCAGCTCAACCTTGACGGCCACAGGGCGGACATCGTGATCCTGAAGGCGGCCCGTGCGCTGGCGGCCCTTGCCGGAAAAGGCGAGATAGGGACCGAGGAGGTCCGGACAGCGGCCATGCTTTCCCTCATACACCGTCAGAAGCGCCTCCCCTTCGAGGAAATGGGAAGCCAGATGACGAAGGTGCAACAGCTTTTCTCTGGTGCGAGCCGGCCATGAACTTCTGCGGTTTTGTCGGCCACGACGATGCCAAGCTGGCGCTGATTTTGAACGCCATTGATCCTCAGTGCGGAGGCGTGCTCTTCGCCGGAGAGAAGGGGAGCGGAAAGTCGACCTGCGCCCGTCTCTTCCGGGAGTTGCTTCCTGGAGAGACGCCTTTTGTGGAGGTCCCGCTCAACATGACGGAGGACGCGCTTCTCGGGACCGTCGATATCGAGCGGGCGCTCAAGCACGGTGAGAAGGCGTTCCAGCCGGGCATCCTCAGCCGCGCCGACGGCGGAGTTATCCATATTGACGATATAAACCTGCTGCCTGCCGGTATGATCGCTCTCATCTTTGAAGCGCACGACAGGGGGACAAACATCCTGGAGCGTGAAGGTATCACCGCGCATCACCCGTGTCGCTTCATTCCCATTGCAACCATGGACCCTGATGAAGGGCTGTTGTCGGCCCATTTCCTGGACCGGTTCGGCATGTTCGTCGCCTGGGGCGCGATCCGGACCAATGCTGGAAAGATGGAAATCATCAGAAAGTCGGAGTCGGTCCTCTACGCCACGAGTGATACGGACGCTGCACTTTCGCGGCTTAGGGAACGGATTGCGAATGCCAGGAGGCTTCTGAAGCGGGTGCACGTTCCCGCAACAATCGAGCAGTCAATTGTCGAGCGATGCATCGAGAGAGGGATCGAGGGACACCGGGGCGAACTCTTTCTCTTCTGCGCGGCCAGGGCGTACGCGGCCTTCCGCGCGGAGATCACAGTGACCGAGGAACACGTCGATCAAGTACTGCCGCTGGTCCTTGCGCACAGGGCGAGACCAGCGCCGGAAGAGCAGGAAGAGCCCACTGAAGTGCAGCCGTCGGAGAAGAACCAATCGGACAACGAATCACAAACAGAGCGGGAGACAGAACCCCATAATCATCAGAACCAGCTGCACGAAGGCGGCGCGCAGGAAACATCATCTGAAGCATCGGCCGCGCCTGCTGACGCATCAACCGGAAAAGAGGAAATATTCGACACGGGGGAACCCTTCCCGGTTCGACGCATCGCGCTGAGAAAAGACAGGCTGAAGCGCGCCGAGAGCGGAAGACGGACCAAAACGGCTTCGCAGGGGAAAA
>DATKLB010000135.1:0-4018 GCA_035542615.1 Spirochaetia bacterium
AGATCACCCCCGGCCTGGAGGAGGACATCCTCTTCAAGTTCGAGCGGATCATCAAGAGCAAGTCCGGGCTCGGCATCGTGTCTCTCACCAAGGGCGTCTGCACCGGATGCTACATGATTCTTCCGCCCCAGTTCGTCAACACGGTCAGGCTCGGGGAGCGGGTGGAGTTCTGCCCCTATTGCAGCCGCATCCTCTTCTACCAGGAGGACGACGAGGGAGAGGCCCTCGAGTCCGCCGCAATAGACGAAGAGGCTGAGGACGAGGAGGAAGAGGAGGAAGAGCAGGAGGAAGAGGCGCCGGAGGAAGAGGAAGAGGAAATATAAGATGCGGCGCAACGCGACTCCCGTGTCTGGCTGCGCAGCCCACTGCCGTCGCGTCGCGCGGCTTCTCACATCATCGGCGAATCCGCCGATGATGTGAGAGGGCGGATCAGGTCACCGCTCCCCGCACGCGCTTCGCGGGTGCTAGGGAGAGGAAAGTCCGGGCTCCAGAGAGCAGAACGCCGGCTAATCCCCGGGTCCCGGCTTCCTGCGTCATGCGCGGGCGGCCGGGAACAGAGAGTGCCACAGAAAACATACCGCGCCAGCAAACCCGCAAGGGTCTGCCGACGTAAGGGTGAAAAGGCGGGGTAAGAGCCCACCGCCCGTCCGGTGACGGACGGGGCACGGAAAACCTCGTTCGGAGCAAAGCCAAACAGCAGGGGGCTGCTCGTCCAAGCCGGCCCCGCGGCCGCAGGCCGCGCCGCTGACAGAACCTGCGGGTAGGCTGCATGAGGGCGCGGGAAACCGCGGTCCCGAGAGAGATGGTGACCCTCGACAGAACCCGGCTTACCGATCCGCCCTTTTTTTGGTATGCAATGAGAGTGCCCGGCGTGGAAAGCTGATGATCCTGAACTATGACCACTACCGCACCGGCCAGCGCAGGCGCGGCCGGCGGACCGTCGTGATATCACTCGCGGCGGGAGCTGTTGTGATCCTTGCCGCGCTGGCCGTCGTTTTGAAAGTGCCTGCGAAGCTGCTGGACCCCGGCGCCATGAGGCAGGCACCGGGCAAGTTGCCGGATTTGTGGAAAGCCGGCAGCTACGAGGGTGTTATTTCCGCCGCAGACTCCCTGCTCAAGGGAGATCCGCTGAACGCGACCGCGCTCTCCTACAGAGGCTTCGCCTGCTTCTATCGGGCCGCGGCGGAAAACGCTTTCGAGGAAAAGCTCCCCTATCTGGACGAGTCCATCGTGTCTCTGAGACGCGCCCTCCTTGTGGGCACCCCCTTCATCGGTGAGGCTGACTATATCCTGGGCAAAGCGTATTTCTACAAGGGTAAGTACTACTACGACGAGTCGATCACATTCATGGAGAGCTCCCTGGCAAAGGGCTATGTCCAGAAGGATTCCAACGAGTACATCGGCCTCGCGTACAGCCAGCTCGGCGACTACGAGAAGGGGATGCAGTACTTTCTGACAGCCCTCAAGGAAGACTCCGGAGACCTGCTGCTCTTGACAATCGGGCAAACTTACTACCAGATGAAGCGGACCGCAGATGCCGTCGACTATCTCCTTCGGACTCTCAACAAGACCGATGACAAGGCAATCGAAAAGCGGGCGCGGTTTCTCCTGGGGGAGATCTATCTGGACAGGAACGAGCTGTTCAAGGCTGAGGAGCAATACGCCACCATCGTGAAGATCGATCCACAGTCGGCGGACGCGCACTTTTTCCTCGGTGAGGTGTATGCGAAGATGAATGATCCGGTGAAGGCCAGAGCGGAGTGGCGCAATGCGCTGATCATCGATCCTTCTCATTACGGAGCCAAGCTCCGCTACTACACCGGACGGCGATAGATCCGTGCCGGGTTGCCACGGCCACCCCGCGGCAGCAAAGGGAGGTTTTCCTGATGGCCTGGGACAGGATGTTCGAAGCTTTTTCCACGGACCTCGGCATTGATCTGGGCACATGCAGCACCCTTGTGCACGCCAAGGGCAAGGGCATAGTCCTGTGCGAGCCCTCAGTGGTCGCAATGGAGCGGGGCACCAAGAAGGTCGTGGCGGTCGGCACAGAGGCCAAGAAGATGCTCTGGAAGACCCCGGGGGACATCGTCGCCCTGCGGCCTATCCGCGACGGGGTGATCGCGGACTTCGAGGCGACCGAAAAGATGATCCGCTATTTCATCGAGAAGGTCATTTCACGCCGCTGGTTCGTGAAGCCACGAATGGTGATCGGCGTGCCCACCTGCATCACCGAGGTGGAGAAGCGCGCCGTTCGCGACTCCGCTGAACAGGCGGGCGCGCGTGAAGTCTATCTCATCCAGGAGTCCATGGCCGCCGCGATAGGAGCGAATATTCCGATCCTAGAGCCGGCCGGTCATATGATCTGCGACATTGGAGGCGGAACCACGGAGATTTCGGTCATCTCCCTGGGCGGGATGGTCGTCACGAATGCGATCCGCGTCGGCGGCGACGAGTTCGACGAGGCGATCATCTAGCACGTGCGCAACGTGCACAACCTCATCGTTGGAGAATCCACTGCGGAAAACGTGAAGATCACGATCGGCAATGCTTCTCCCGACAAGAAGATCGACAAGATGGAAATCAAGGGCACGGATGCCATCACGGGGCTGCCACGAAAGCTGGAAATGGACTCGGTGGAGGTACGGGAGGCACTGCAGGAGCCGATCAACACCGTCATCGAGGAGATCAAGAAAACACTCGGCCAGACCCCTCCCGAGCTGGCCGCGGATATCGTGGAGCGCGGCGTCGTGATGACCGGAGGCGGATCGCTGCTCAAGGGATTCCCCAAGCTCATTTCCAAAGAGACGGGCGTTCCTGTCATCCTGGCGGAAAACCCCCTGCTGTGCGTGGCGCTCGGTGCTGGAAAGTTCCTGGAGAGCCTCGTGCGGGAGAAGAACTCCAAGTATTTCAACGTGAAGACCTGATCCCATGCCCGGACTGTTCGAGGGCTTTGTTGCCAGGCACAGAAAGGGCGTCACCCTCACCATTCTGATCGTCGTTTCTCTGGCGTTCCTGCTTGTCTCGAATCATGCGGTCATCATCAAGCCAAAGGAAGTCGGCTTGTCCTTCGCCGGGTTCTTTCAGAAAGGGTTCACAGGCTTGTTCCGCTGGTTTGGCGACACCGCGGGCTCGATCCGTCAGCTCAACGCCGCCCGGCAGGAGCTGGACGCCGCTCGGGCCCGACTCCAGGAGATGGATCGCGTCACGCGGGAAATCGTCGAGTTGCGCCGCGAAAACGCGATCCTCAGGGGCCAGCTGGATTTTTCGCAGTCGCTCCCACCGGACCGCATTGCCGCCGAGGTGATCGCGCGTGATACGGACAACCTCTTTTCTACAATTACCATCAACAAGGGATCGCGGCAGGGCGTCCGAGAAGGCATGCCGGTCGTTGCCTACCAGCGGGACATGGAGGGGCTGGTCGGAAAAGTCATTTCCGTTGGCCCCGGGGCCTCCCAGATCCTGCCGCTGTATGATCCCCAATGCTTTGTCTCCTCACGGCTGGACAGCACGCGTGACGAAGGCCTGATCAAGGGGGAGGGTAAAGATCACGGGACGGTGCTCCTCCAGTACGTGAAGAAAACGGCAAGGGATTCGATCCAGTATGGAGACCTGGTCGTCACCTCGGGACTCGGCGGACTCTATCCGAAGGGAGTCAACGTGGGCCGGATCCGCGACATCAAGGCTCTGGCGTACGAGACATCTCTCGAGATCGAGGTCGAGCCCATCATCAATTTCGAGAAGCTCGAGTACGTGTTCCTGATCGACGAGGAAAACGCTGCGCGGGGGCCTGTGACGCCAGCGTCCCAGGGAGCGCAGGGACAGTGAACAGGGACGTTCGTGTCACCATTTTCACGATTCTTGCTCTCGTCGTGTGCGCTCTCCTCCAGTCGACGCTTCTCAACAGGATTGCGATCAGGGGCGTTCGTCCCGACCTGGCGCTGATCGTTTTGATTTTCGTCTCGATGCGCCGCGGCTCAATGGTCGGACAGGTTTCCGGCTTTGCGTCGGGCATCCTGGA
>DATKLB010000136.1:0-6849 GCA_035542615.1 Spirochaetia bacterium
CGAGCTCGGCCTGCACCTGCCGAGCAACGCGCGCCGTCTCGCTCATGGTCTAGGCGCTCCGCGTCGCCGCGAGCCGGATGCGCGGATCCAGCCCCGCGACGATCAGGTCCACGACGATGTTGACGAAAGCGAACACTGCTCCCAGAACGAGAATCACCGCGGAGATGGCGTTCAGGTCCTTGTGGAGCATTGCAGAAAGGCCATAGCGGGCGATGCCGGGCCAGTTGAAGATCAGCTCGACCAGGAACGCGATGCTGAACAGGGACGCGATGTCCAGGCCGAGGATCGAGACGGTCGGGATCAGGGAAGGCTTCAGCAACAGCCGTCCCATCACGACTCGCTCCGGCACCCCCAGGGCCCGCGCCGAGGTGATGTAGTCCCTGCCGAGGTTGTCGGCCATGGAGGCCCGTGTGATGCGCGATTCCTGAGCGATGGAGCCCATGGCCAGCGCAAGGGCCGGGAGCACCAGGTGGTGAAGGGCATCGACAAACGCATCAAGCCGACCGGCCAGCAGCGAGTCGATGGTCATGAGCCCCGTCACCACGTGGGGCGGCGGAAACCGTTCGCTGAGTCGCCCGATGACGGGAAAAAGATGGAAGACCCAGCCGAACAGGAGAACGAACAGAATGGCGAAGACGAACGAGGGCGTGACCACGCCCATGTAGGAAAAAACGCGAACGACGCCGTCCACCCACGTGTCCTTGCGCCGCGCCGAGAGGACCCCGAGGCCGATTCCTCCCACCGCGGCCAGGAGCCCGGCCGCGAACACGAGCTCCACGGAAGCGGGAAAGAACTCGATGATATCGCTCATCACCGGGCGCTGAGTCACGAGGGACAGGCCGAAGTCCCCCTGCACCGCGTCGCGCAGCCAGTAGACGTACTGGACGGGGAGGGACTGGTTGAGGTGCATCTGCTCGCGCAGCCTGTCCACGACCCACTGCGGGGCCATCATGCCCACAGCCATGCGGGCGGGGTCGCCGGGCATGATGCGGGCAATAACGAAGATGACCATCGACAGCCCCAGCAGCACGAGGATCGTGGAGAGGAGGCGTCGCGAAATGAAACCGAGAAACGACATTCAGCAGCCAGGTGGCTTGTGCGGCCCTACTGTCCCGTCACGCCGATGTCGGCAGCATAGAACGCATACCCCTGGATCAGGCTTGTCCGGCCCTTGGCAGCCGGCCAGTCCACCGTTGTCCGATACGCATGCTTCTCGATCTGGTCATAGATCCAGACCGAGGGAGCCATTGCCACCAGCTCCTCCTGGATCTTGTCGTACTTGGCAAACCGCTGGGACTGGTCGAGCGTCCCCAGGGCATCCTCGATCTGCATGTCCAGGTTCTTGTCCTGCAGCCACTCGTTCTGCTGCCACGTACCGGTGGTGCTGGAATGGTAGCGCTGCTTGAGCATGAGACCGGCCTCCGGCAGGTCCGAGGAGACGTAGATCGTGGCGATGTTGGGGCTGCTGGCGAGCTTGCTGGTGTTTTCAACCAGGCTCAACCAGGGGACCTTGACGACGTTCACCTTGATCCCGACGTCCGCCATGTTGGACTGGAACAGCAGGGCGTATTTCTCCTCGTCGGGCACCTCCGACACCCACTGCACGACGACCGGGTTCTGATCGGTCATGCCCGCATACTTGCTTTGCGCAAGCTCCGCCTTCGCCTTGTCGAGGTCTCGCTTGTACACGGTGACGTTGTCATCATGTCCGGCAAGGGAGGCCGGAACGGGCCCGACCATCTGCTTCGTGCCCGGCCATTCCAGGCCCACCGCCGCGTCATAGTCGAACGCGTACTCCATGGCAAGGCGGAAATGAACGTCATCCGTCGGCGCTTTCTTCGTGTTCACCATGTAATAGAACGAAGTCATGGAGGGAAGCGGAGCCACCTTCACGCCGTCGATCTTCTCCAGGGCCTGGTAAGCCTCGAAGCTCTGCCACTGGTCGGTGATCTCAAGCTGCTTGTTCTGCATCAGTGTCCGCACGGTGACCCCTTCCGTGGTGCCGATGAACCTGACCTCGTCGGGCGCGTTGGGATTGAACTTTCCCCACCACTTCGTGTTTTTGGCCATCAGGAGGTACTGCTCCAGCGGGAACTCCTTCACCATGTACGGCCCGGAACCCGCGTCATGAGTCTGCAGCCACGCGGTGCCGTAGTCGCCGTTGGCGCCGTAGGGACCCTGCGCCTTGGTGTTCTTCTTGATGAGCGCGGCTTCGGCAACGTAGAGGCGGACAAGGCTGGGCAGGAACAGCGCGCTCGCCTCCTTCAGCTGGACGACCACCGTGCCGGCATCGGGAGCCTTGACGTCGACGACATTCGGCGTCAGCAGGTAGGCGAATCCCCGGCCAATGGTCTTCAATCGATCGTAGCTGTAGACCACGTCGCTTGCCCTGAGGGGTATGCCGTCATGAAAGATGACGCCCCTGCGCAAGTGGAACGTGTAGGTCCGCCCATCGGATGAAACGTTCCAGGACGCGGCGAGCGACGGGTCGACCCCGCCCTTTGCATTCGGGAAGACCAGGGTGTCGTAGAGATTCACGAGCGAGGAAGAGCTGGCGTAGTCGAGTCCGACTGCAGGATCGATTGCGTCCGGCCACGCGAAAGTGACACGCAGGACGCGCGGACCTGCAGCTGAAACGGAGATCGACGTGAGAAGAAAACAGGCGCCGAGAAGAGCGATCAGGACCAGGAAGCTTCTTCGTTGCATCGTCGTTACCCCCTTTTCAATAACGGTAATCATGTATAGCTGATATACCAAACGGCCGCAAGGGAGTGACCGCGATGTTGTCTCGCCGTGTTCGGGCTGCTCTGGTGCCCCCCGGCGCGGCCTCGGCGGCGGGAAGTGCAGCCGTCAATCGTTCTCCAAAAGCTCAATGATGACCTTGAGATCCCGAGAGCCGTCGACGTAGGCGTAGCGGCCGCCGGCATATTCTCCGGACTGGAGGAGCTGCATGCCCGCGCCTTCCAGTGCCGAAAGCTTTTCCTTCATGCCCTTGACCTCGAATGCAATATGATGCACCCCCTCTCCCTTCTGATCGAGCGCTTCCCTCCACGTGCTCTGTTCGCGGTCAGGCTGAATGAGCTCCAGCTGCAGCCACGGACCGACATCGAAGAATGCCAGCCTGGCCCTGGCCGTGGTCGCCTTTCCTCTGAAACGAGCCTGGGACTTTTCGTAGCCATCGGTGGTGGTGATCGGGGGTATTTCGACCCCGAGAAAATCGGCCCAGGCCCGGGCGGCCGCCTCGATGTCGTTCACGAGAACTCCGATCTGCGTCACCGCACGCGTTTTCAGGATATTGCTCTCCATGGCGTCCTCCTGCCTGCCCAGCGGGGCAGGTCCATGATGAAGGAATCGACGCAGGATGGGAAGATGCCGGGGCGCGAAGCGCTCCCGGAGAGAGGAATCCTATTGCCATGTTTCCCGAATGTCCCTATAGTGCGTCACGAAAAACCTTGAAACCGGCGAGAAAGCGACAGCACGGGGAGGCAGCCGCGTCATGACGCACTTCCAGAGCAGAATCCTTTGTCTGGGCTATGGAGCCGTTGCGGAGTGCACTCTCCCGATCCTGTTCCGGCACCTCGACACGTCGCCCTCGAATCTCACGGTCCTTGACTTCGAGGACCGTGCTCCCCGCCTGCGCGAGTGGATCGGAAAGGGGGCCACGGTCGTGCGCGACCGGGTGACCCCGGGCAATCTGGGAGCTCTGCTTGGAAGGTACGTGTCGCATGGCGACCTGGTCGTGGATCTTGCATGGAACATCGATGCGGGAGAGATCCTGCAGTGGTGCCACGACCATGGCGTCCTGTACATCAACACGTCCACCGAAGTCTGGGACCCGTATGCATCGAACGGCCCCGTGCCGCCGACCGAGCGGACCCTGTACTGGCGACACATGAAGCTTCGGGACAGGATCTGCGCCTGGGCGGAGCCCGGGCCCACCGCTGTCCTGGAGCACGGCGCAAATCCCGGGTTGATCTCGCATTTCACGAAGCAGGGTCTCATGGACATAGCCGACGCCGCGCTGTCCGACGGCAAGGCGACCGGCAGCGCCGCGGAGACCATCACGGACCATGTGCAATCGAGGAGCTTCAATCTCCTGGCCCAGGCCCTCGGGGTGCGGGTCATCCACTGCAGCGAGCGCGACACGCAGGTCACCAGCATTCCGAAAGCGGTCGACGAGTTCGTGAACACGTGGAGCGTCGAAGGCTTTCGTGAAGAAGGCACCACCACAGCCGAGATGGGATGGGGCACGCACGAAAAGTGGCTCCCGCCCCTGGCCTGGCAGCACTCCACCGGGCCGCGCAACCAGATCTGCCTTGCCCGGATGGGGCTCAACACGTGGGTGCGTTCCTGGGTTCCTTCAGGACCCATCCAGGGCATGGTGATCCGGCACGGAGAGGCGTTCACGATCTCGGAGCGGCTGACCGTGAAGGAGGAAGGCAGGAATGTCTATCGTCCCACCGTTCACTACGCCTACTGCCCCTGTGACAGCGCCATCGCCTCCCTGACGGAGCTGCGGGGCAGCAACTACAAGCTGCAGTCGAAGCAGCGGATCGTCACGGATGAGATCACGTCGGGCAGCGATGCCCTTGGGGCACTTCTCATGGGGCATCCTTTCACGTCCTGGTGGATCGGCAGTGACCTGGGCATCGAGGAGTCGCGCCGGCTCGTCCCTCACCAGAATGCGACCACCATGCAGGTGGCAATCTCGGTTGTCGCGGCAGTCACCTGGATGATCGAAAATCCTGACTGCGGCGTCCTCCTGCCGGAAGACCTCCCCCACGACGTCATCCTCGATGTCGCCCGGCCGTACCTGGGCTCGTTTCTATCGATGCGGTCTGACTGGACGCCGCTTTCCGACCTGCCGAGGGCTTTCGAAGGATACGATGATCGCGACTTCGATTTCTCGGATCCATGGCAGTTCAGGAACTTCCTTATAGAGGAAAGCGATTGACCAACGCGCCTTTCCATCGCGGGCCGGCCGCTGCGCGCGAAGCTCTTTCACCCTCGAGAGGTCCCACATGATCTCTCTCGATCGTCTCCAGGAGCTCGCCCGCGAGCATGGCACTCCCCTGTTCGTCGTGGATCACGACGAGATCAGAAAGAGCTACCGCGCCTTTCGCCAGCATCTCCCCCGCGTTCAGGCATATTTCGCCGTCAAAGCCAATCCTGATCCTCAGATCGTGCGAACGCTGTTCCAGGAAGGTGCCAGCTTCGACGTCGCCTCCATGCCGGAGTTCATGATCGTCTATGACAACATCAGGGACATGCCGGCAAAGGAGCGCCAGGAATGGATCTGGGACAAGATCATCTATGCCAACCCCACGAAGACGCCGCAGACCCTGGCGGAGCTGGACCAGTACAAACCGCTGGTGACCTTCGACAACAGCGACGAGATCCAGAAAATCAAGGAGTTCGCTCCCCATGCCGGGCTCGCGCTCAGGCTGCGCGTCCCGAACACGGGGGCGATGGTCGAGCTGTCATCCAAGTTCGGCGCTTCTCCGGGGGAGGCAGTGGACCTGATCCTCGAGGCAGACCGGGCGGGGCTCGTGGTGGAGGGCATCAGCTTTCACGTGGGAAGCCAGACGACCAATTTCGCCAATTACGTGCAGGCTCTCAACCTCACGGCCAACGTGTTCAGGGAAGCACGGGACCGCGGCTACACGGCGATGAACCTGATCGATATTGGCGGCGGTTTCCCGGTCCCCTATGACGGCACGGTCAGACCGTTCCACGAGCTGGCCGCGATCGTCAACGCGGAGCTGGACCGCCTCTTTCCACAGGAGATCGAGGTGCTTGCCGAGCCGGGCCGCTTCCTCGTTGCCTCCTCGGCGCATGCAATCTCGGAGGTGATCGGCACAGCGGTGAGGGACGGGAAGAAGTGCTACTACGTCAACGACGGGGTCTATCACACGTATTCCGGCATCATCTTCGACCACTGTCGGTATGCGGTGAAATCCTTCAGGCAAGGTCCCACCCAGATCAGCGCCGTGTTCGGTCCTACCTGCGACGCTCTGGACGTGATCTCGATGGCGGAAAACCTACCCGTTCTTCGTCGGGGCGACCTCGTCTACAGCGAGTTGATCGGGGCTTACAGCCATGCCTCGGCGACTTTCTTCAACGGCTTTCCCCCGGCAAAGGTCGTTCACGTCAACCTGCAGGCACGCAAAGGCCTGACTGAGACTTGACTGGTCGCGAGAATATGACCACAAGGGTCATATGAGGCGCGCCAGTATCAGCGAAGCAAAAAGCCGATTCAGCAGTTGTCTCAAGGATGTGAAAAGAGGGGAGACCGTGTTGATCTTCGACCGCGGGAAGCAGGTTGCCCGGTTGGAACCGGTCAACATCGCCGACCTGCCGGAAGAGGACCGGATGGGAGACCTCGTGAGCGCCGGGCTGGCCTCGGCTCCCCGGCGCAAGCTCGACGTGAAAGCTTTCCTGAGTTGGCCAAGGCCGAGACTGCCGAAGGGCGTCAAAGCGGCGAAGGAGGTCGTTCAGCAACGAAACGACCCGTGAGGTGCTGGGACGCCTCAGCTCGCGTCTCCCTTTTTGTTGGCGATGGCAGCCTGGGAGTACTAGCAGGCCATTTCCTATTATGGCAGGCAATCGGGAGAAACCAAACTCCATGCCCTTGCGGACACTATACCCTGAATCCAGAGATGGTCCCTACGTCGTGCGCCTCAGCTGTAGTAAACTAGGCTTGACCTTACAACATCAACAGCACTGATTCTCGACATCTTGATAGTTTGCGGAATTGAACCCTTGACGCTGGCACCAGACGGTGCAACGATAAAGGGAAAACCACCAGACTGAGAGTGATGAGGGTGCGTACATGAAGCAAAGTAGGTT
>DATKLB010000137.1:0-15229 GCA_035542615.1 Spirochaetia bacterium
CATTCAAGAGGTCGTGGGTTCAATTCCCGTCGCCTCCACTAAGCCCAGTAGCATGAGTGACAAGACAAAAGAATCGACGGCCCAGAATGATCTCGATCCCGATCTCGCGGAGCTCCTGAACATCGAGGTTCAGAAACCCGCCCCTGAGCCGCAGCACGGGGAGGGCAGGCCTGATTTCAAGACCCTTTTCGGCGATGAAAGAACCAGCCACCAGGCTGAAAAGCCGCCGTCCGAGCAGATCGACACGACAAAGAAGAGCTTCCCGATCATCGTCAAGCTGGAGGAAGACCCCAAGCCATACTTCCAGGACAAGGACTTCTATAAGAAAGTGCTCGCGGGAGAAGGGGAGACGGGCACCCGGCTCCACGACCTCCTGGGCAAGTACATGAAGGCAGAGGATCCCGAGGAGAAATCTCATTTTCGGGCCCAGCTCATTACCGCGTTCTGGGAGCTCGGGGCCAACGTGGCATACCGGGCAAATCGCGAGCTCATCCAACCCAAGAGGCTGTTCCTGCGCTATGGGATTCTTTCCCCCGGATTTCTTACCCCCGAGCACAAGGAAATGGTGTCCCGCATCATCGAGGCGAACACCACCGGGGAGCCGGTGTACTACGTCGATGAATGGCTGGAGATGATTGCCCGGGGTCAGGTGCGGCCGTCGGCGATAGACGAGGTGAAGCAGAAGACGCGGGACACGGGGCAGAAGATCCTCGACGCCGTCGAGAAGCGCAAGGGGCAGCGCGACAGCGAGATGGCAATCCTGCGGGCCAAGATCTCGCAGCTCGACGAACGGGAAGAGCAGCTTCGCGCGCAGGTCGACATGCTCATGCGCCACGATCGCTTCGAGGAATACGGCGGTCTGAAGGCGCCTTTCAACCAGGCTCAGAAGGCTGCCCTCGCTCAGATCCAGGAGATCCTGCGCCAGCTCTCAGGGCTGGACGGACAAATCGCCACATCCTATGCCGACCTCTCGAACATCGAGAAGGACCTGGAATCCCTCACCCACAAGTCGGAAGGCGTGAGCGTGTCCAACATGGTGGACGCAAAAGCTGTGATCGAGGAGTGGGGCTCGATCAGGCAGATGGCCAAGATGTGCGTCGGGCGTCAAGGGAACCACTTTCCGATCTTCCTTGCCCAGTTCGTCAGACCCAGCGTCAGGGAGATCGGCACGCGGGAGATGGTGATCCGGGAAATGGCGCAGATCGAAGCGCTGGACCCCGGCCTGTTCCTGAGGACGCACAAGGGCCAGACAACCAGGATCGTGCCGAACATCGTTCTCCTGGCCTGCTATGGCGACTCGGGCATCTGCTGGGAGCCTTTCGAGAAGTTCAATCGGGCAACCAGCCGTGGCAGGGTGGCCATTCCGATATTCCCGACCAAGAGCGTCGCGCTCGCCGTCCTGACCGCGATGGCGGACCTGCGGTGGCAGGTGGCCAAGGAAAAAGCCGCCTACTACTGGATGGAAGAAGGAATCACCGGCAAGTACTACCAGTGGTTCAGCGAGCGGAGACTGCGCGGGGACGTTCGGGAATATTTCATCCGCGACTATGCGCTCTGGATCAACAAGGAAAGCCAGGGGATGCAGAAGCTGGACAAGGACATTCGCGGGATCTTCTGGCGCATGATGCCGTTCCCCCAGCATATCAAGGATGCCCTGAGGAACCGCGGATTCGTCTATAACGAGCTGTACAAAAAAGACCAGAACATCGCCAAGTCCGACGGATATTGAAAAGAGGCGCGCTCCTGGCGCGCTGTCCTCACAGGTACGTGACGACCTCGGGAAGTGTCTTCCTTTGCTTTCGAATCTTTCTTGCATACCCTGGCCTCGGGTATCCCAGCGGAGTGATCGTATAGACTCTTTCGTCAGGGCCGAGGCCGAGGGCGGAGCGCAGGATGCCGGGATCGTAGGCCGCGATCCAGCAGGTCCCGACGCCTTCGTTCTCCGCGGCGAGAATCATGTGGTCCATGGCGATGGCGACGTCGGTCTCGATGGAGTTGTACCCGTCCTGACGGGTCCAGGCATCCCCCACCTTGCCGACCACCACCAGAACGTGGGGCGCATCCTGGAACCACGGCCGCGGATAGCATCGCTTCAGCCTGGCGAGATTGTCCCGCGAGGAGATGAGGAGAAAGCGCCAGGGCTGCTTGTTTGCCGCAGACGGGGCAACGCGGCCGGCCTCCAGGATCCGCTCCAGCACAAGCTTGTCCACCGGCCTGGTCGGGTCATAACTGCGAACGCTCTCTCTCCCGCAGATGACGTCCCTGAAGTCCATCTCTCCGCCGCCTGCCTTTCTAGCTCTTCCTCTTTCCTTTGAAGAGCTGGGGAATGTGTCTTTCCAGGTGCAGCCTGGCCGACACCTTTTTCATGACCCACGCATAAATCATGAACGTCAGGACAATAGAGGCGATGAGGCCTCCGAACAGGATGATCATCGACAGGGCCTGGACTGGTACGAGCCGGGCCGCAATGACGAAGATCACCACGAGCACGAGCATGACAGCGAGGTTGAACACGGTTGCAGCAAGGAAAAAGAGAACCATCTTCGAGCCGGAGCTCATGAAGGCTCCTCGCGCGGCCGCGACGGAAGAAGAAAGGAAACGAACAGGAGGATGCCCGACACGACCACGGTCGCATCCGCGAGATTGAACGTCGGCCATCGCTCCATGCCCAGCAGGCCATAGAAACGAAAGTCCAGAAAATCCACCACACCTGCCGGCCGGAAGATGCGGTCCACGTAGTTGCCCAGGCCCCCGCCAAGAAGCGCCGCGAACGTCCATCTCTGGAACCCGGTGAGCTTTTCCCGGGTGAACAGGTAGTAGAGGAAAAGGAGCATGATCACGAGGAGTGGAAGGAAGCCGAAGAGCGTTCTCTGCGTCCCCGCGGCGAGATTCCTGCCGATGCTGAACGCGATGGCCGGGTTCTGCACGTGGATGAGCCGGAAGAAGTCGTCGATGACCGCGACACTCCCGCCCCTGGGAATGGCCAACGTGACGATGAGCTTGGTCACCTGGTCCAGGAGGATGATCCCTGCCGACAGGATGAGTGAAACGAGGCGCGGCTTCATGTCTCTCTTCTGCACGTTCAATACCATCTACAACCCCGTGGGAACATCGATGTATACGGTTTCCAGCCTGGTCTCCCGGGCGAGCCTTTCACTGAGCGATCTGACCCCGAATGTTTCTGACTGGTAATGTCCGGCAAAGATAACATGGATGCGCGACTCGAGGCAATGGTGATAGATCGCGTGAAGGGGCTCCCCCGTGATGAACAAGTCCAGACCTTCGGCGACCGCCTCGGTGACCTCCCACGCGGCCCCGCCGGAAACGATGCCCACCCTGCTGATCCGTTCGGGACCGAAGGGGAGGGTCCTCATCTGCTCGCCCTGAGTGCCTGTCAGGCGAAACACCACCTCGTCAAGACGGAGCGCAGCCGCGAGCGTGCCTTTGCAACCGATCTTTGTCCCCCGGTAGCCTCCGAAGGGCTGGATGTCGAGCAGGTCGAGCCGCCGCGCAATACCGACGTTGTTCCCGACCTCGGGGTGCTGATCGAGGGGAAGGTGAGCGGCGTACAACGCGAGGTTTCCCTCGATCAGCACCCGCAGCCGCTCGTAGAGGGCGCCGACGATCCGCTCGGGCTTTTCCCACAGGATGCCGTGATGGACGAAGAGCACCTGCGCGCCGCTCTCGATGGCCCTGCGGAAGCTTTCCTGCGAAGCGTCCACGGCAAAGGCCACTTTCGCCACCTCGGACACCCTGGTGGCCACCTGCAGGCCGTTTCGGCTTTGATCGATTGCCTCGAAGGCCGCAAGATTCAGGAACTCCCGCAGCCACCTGTCGAGATCGGAGAGTGTCATGATGAGCGGCAGTATAACGCCAGGGGGCCTCGTGGCGACAGCGCCGTCCAGCCCTCTTGACTGCCGGGCCTCCTTGCGGCAGAATGCAAAACATACTGAAACAGTAAAGATTGTCGAGAGGAGACCGCGCGTGAACTATTTCCTCACCGAAGAACAGACCATGATCCGCGATCTGGCCGCGCAGATCGCTCGTGAGAAGATCGCCCCGATCGCGGCTGAGCTGGACGAGTCCGGCGAGTTTCCCTGGGATGTCGTGAAAGCAATGGGAATGGCAGATCTCTACCGCGTCTTCATCCCCACCGAGTACGAGGGGCTCGGCGGGGGATGCTTCGAGATGGTCCTGGCCGTGGAGGAGCTGTCGCGCGCCTGCGGTGGTATTTCGCTCTCGTATGCGGCCTCCGCGCTCGGCACGATCCCGATCATCCTGTTCGGCACCGAGGAACAGAAGAAGAAGTACCTCCCTCCTCTGGCGTCGGGAGAAATTCTTGCCGCGTTCGGACTGACCGAGCCCAACGCGGGAAGCGATGCCGCCGGCATCAAGACTACCGCCCGCGCGGATGGAGATTCCTACGTGATCAACGGCACCAAGCAGTGGATCACGAATGGCGGAGAGGCTTCCATCTACACCGTGATCGCCCTGACCGATCCTCATCGCGGAGTGCGGGGCTCGTCTGCAATCCTGGTGGAGAAGGGGACGCCGGGCTTCGAGTTTGGCAAGAAGGAAAACAAGATGGGAATCCGGGCTTCCGCAACCCGAGAGCTGGTATTCCAGGATTGTCGGGTCCCGAAGTCCAATATTCTCGGCAAGGAGGGGATGGGCTTCCTCGTCGCAATGCGAACGCTCGACCAGTCGCGGCCCGGCGTTGCCGCCCAGGCGGTCGGGATTGCGCAGGGCGCGCTGGATAAGGCGATCGAGTATTCCCGCGAGCGCCAGCAATTCGGTAAGTCCATATCTTCCTTCCAGGGGATCCAGTTCATTCTCGCTGACATGGCCACCCAGGTGGAGGCCGCCCGGGCCCTGACGTACGCCGCGGCCCGCAGCATCGACGCCGGGGAGAAGGACGTGTCGCGCGCGTCGGCCATGGCGAAGGTCTTTGCCTCCGACACGGCCATGAAGGTGACGACGGACGCCGTGCAGGTATTCGGCGGGTACGGCTACATGAAGGAATACCCCGTGGAAAAGATGATGCGCGATGCCAAGATCACGCAGATCTACGAAGGCACCAACCAGATCCAGCGCGAAGTGATAGCCCTGAACCTGATCAAGGAAAGCGTTCGCGGCGCCCGCAACGCGGCGGCCACGAAGTGAGGAACGGGGCGTGAAGGTCATCGTCTGCATCAAGCAGGTGCCTGACACCACGAACGTGCGCATCAACCCGGAAACCAACACACTGGTGCGCGAAGGGGTGCAGTCCATCATCAACCCCTTCGATGTCTACGCCCTGGAGGAGGGCGTTCGGCTGAAGGAGAAGCACGGCGGAACGGTTACTGTCATGACCATGGGACCGCCTCAGGCAGAGAGCGCGCTGCGGGACGCGCTTGCTCTGGGCGCAGACAACGCCTACCTGGTGTCGGACCGTGCCCTTGCCGGGGCGGATACGCTGGCCACCGCGTACGCCCTAGCCTGCGCCATACGCAAGCTCGGCGGGGCGGACGTCATTCTCATGGGTCGGCAGGCCATCGACGGGGACACCGGACAGGTCGGTCCCGGGGTTGCCGAAAACCTTGGAATCTCCCACGTTACCGACATCAGGAAGATCGAAGAGATCACGGACTCCAGAATCATCGTCGAACGGCTGCTGGAAGACGGCTACGCGCGGCTGGCCACCCGGCTTCCCGTGGTGCTGACGGTCGTGAAAGAGATCAACATCCCCCGGCTTCCGTCCCTCAAGGGAAAGCTGGCCGCCAAGAAGGCGCAGGTGCCGGTGCTGAAGGCTGGCGATATCGACGCCGAAGTCGAACGCCTCGGGCTCAATGGATCTCCGACGCAGGTCATGAGGATTTTCACCCCCACGCGCCCCTCCGGCGGGAAGAAGTTCACCGGCGATGCGGCAGCCACTGTCGGGGCACTTCTCTCGGAGCTCACGGCGGCGGGGATATCCATCCGCAAGAGCAAGAAATAGAGGAACAGCCCATGGATCCCATTCGCGTCATCACTCAGAACTGCGTGGGCTGCAAGCTCTGCGTCAAGGTCTGCCCCTATGATGCCGTCGCCCTGACCGGCCCTCTGGTAGAGGGGAGGACGGACCGCAACACCGCCGTCATCGACCTGGGAAAGTGCACGCTGTGCGGCGCCTGCGTCGAGGCGTGCGCGCGCTACAACGCCATCGTCATTACCCGCAGGACATTCAAAGGCCAGGATGTTGCACTGTACTCCGGCGTGGCCATTTTTGCCGAGCACAGGCGTGGCAAGATCGCCTCGGTTGTGCCCGAGATCATCGGCGCCGCGCGAGCGCTGGCGAAAGAGCGAGCCTCCACGGTGAGCGCAATCCTCGTGGGAAACGGGGTGCGCGCATTTGTCGATGAGCTTCTTTCCTATGGCGTGGACGAGATCTGGATGATCGACAATCCCGGCATCGGAGACTTCGACGAGGACGTGCAGTCGGAGCTCGTGGCGGAGATTCTGCTGGAGAAGAGGCCTGAGGTATTCCTCGGCGGCGGAACCGTGGTCGGTCGATCGCTGCTGCCCCGCGTTGCTGCACGGATTCTGACCGGCCTCACCGCCGACTGCACCGAGCTCAGCATCGATCCCGAGACTCAGCTCCTGAAGCAGACCAGGCCCGCATTCGGCGGCAACATCATGGCCACGATCCTGACGCAGAACCACCGGCCGCAGATGGCCACGGTGCGGCACAAGGTCATGGCCCCCGCGGCGAAGGTCTCTGATCCGAAAGGGAACGTCGTTGAGCTGAACCACATACCGATTCCGAAGTCGAAGCTTGAGTTCCTCGAGTTCGTGGAAGAGAAGAGCGCGACGGTGAACCTGGTGGAGGCCGATGTCATCGTCTCCGGAGGCCGCGGCATCAAGGATCCGAAGAACTTCGATCTCATCGAGAAGCTCGCTCTTGCCACCGGCGGCGCGGTCGGCGCGTCCCGCGCCGCGGTCGACGCGGGCTGGATCCCGTACTCGCACCAGGTCGGCCAGACGGGAAAGACGGTGAAGCCGACGGTCTACATCGCCTGCGGCATCAGCGGCGCCATCCAGCACCTGGCCGGCATGAAGGGCTCGGACATGATCATCGCCATCAACTCGGATCCCAACGCCCCGATCTTCGACGTGGCCCACTACGGGATCGTGGGGGACCTGTTCCAGGTGATCCCCGAGCTGATCAAGAGGCTGGACTCGACAGGGGGCTAAGAAAGAGCCGGGTGCCTGGCTCGCGGCAAAGGTCCAATGATTCCAGCCGCGCTCGACCTGCTCACCTGCCAGCACAACCGGCGTGGATCCCACTCTTGTGGACATCTACCCTGACATGGAATATCGTCTCCATTGGCATTCAGGAGGTCGCACGGTGAGAATGCAGGGCAAGGTGACAGTTGTAACAGGGGCTGCGCGCGGGATTGGAAGGGCGATCGTCGAACGGTACGCGCGCGAGGGCGCTCTGTGCGCCGTAGCGGACATCGATTTCGAAGGCGCTCGCAAGGCTTCCGAGGCTATCGAAGGTTTCGGAGGAAAAGCGTTTCCTGTCCGCCTGGATGTGACCCGCTCTGACAGTATCAAGGCGATGGTGGAAACCGTCGTCACCAGGACCGGCGGCATCGACATTCTCGTGAACAACGCCGGTGTCGTCGAAGTCCAGCCGATTTTCGAGATCAACGAGAAGACCTGGGAACGCGTGCTCAGCGTCAACGTCACGGGCTTGTTCTTCACCCTGCAGGCCGTGGCAAAGCACATGGTTGACCGGGGCAGGGGCGGCAAGATCATCAATCTCGCCTCGGAGGCGGGCCAAAGGGCCGAATCACTGGTTATCGCCTACAGCGCGACAAAAGCCGCGGTGATCAGCATAACCAAGACGGCCTCCCTTGCGCTCATACCACATCGGATCAACGTGAATGCAATTTCTCCGGGGGTTGTCGACACGCCGATGTGGGAAGAGGTGGATCGGATGTTCGGCAAGTGGAGGGGAAAAGCCGTCGGCGAGACCAGGCGCGACACAGAGCGAGAAGTGCCATACGGGCGCTTTGGAAAACCGGAAGACCTGACAGGGATCGCCGTGTTTCTCGCGACTTCGGACTCCGATTACATGCTTGGGCAAACGGTGAATGTGGACGGCGGCCGAGTCATGAAGTGAGCGCGCCGCCAGGTCATGACCGACACCTTGCCGTACAGCGGCCCGCCTGGCTATATCCATTCCATGCTGGATCATCAACTGCCTCAGCAATTCAGCGTGCCCGGGGACTCGGGGCCAACCGCGTGGAAATGGAAGCCTCCGCCCTGTACGCATTTGCCCAGACTCGGAAAAAGGACATCATCTGCATCGCTCACGTCACCAACTCCATGGCCCAGTCAGTCGGAGACTTCGAACAAGGGATTGAAGGCGGCAGCATCGATTCACGGAATCTCGTTGACTTCATTCTCCGGGTGGTGAGGAGGCGACCGTGAGAGTGGTCGCTGTTTTCGTGGGAATGCCGCGGTCTGTAACCACCGCCGGCGGGAAGCTTTTCACCGGCGGCGCGAAATCCTCCGTCGCCGACGCCTTTCTTCACTTCAGCAACTTTGCTGGGGATGGCCAGGGGGACCTGCGTCACCATGGCGGACGGGACCGTTCCGCTTGCGTGTACGTCGCGGACCATTACGACTGGTGGAAGACGGAATACGGATTCGATTTGCGCCACGGTGCATTCGGCGAGAATCTCACCATCCAAGGCGCGCTCGAACACCTGATCTGTGTCGGTGACGTGTTCCGCGTCGGAAAGGCGTTGGTCCAGGTTTCTCAGCCTCGCGATCCCTGTCATACCATCGACCGACTCGCCGGCGTCCCGGGGCTTTGGACGCGCGCCCGGGACTCGGGCAGGCTCGGATTCCATATGCGAACGCTCGAAGAGGGCCTCGTAAGGGCAGGGGACGCGTTCGAGATAGTGCGTCGTCACCCTGAGGGCATATCAGTCGCGAGAGTGCTCGATTTGTACCACGGACGCTCTCAGGATCGCGAGCTTGCGAAGCGCCTGGCTCACCTTGCCGAGTTCGCCGACCAGGGCAAAAAGATCATCACAGAAAGGCTTCCGCCAGGAGTACCGTAGATGCCTCAACCTGATGTCGCGAGCAGGGTGAAAACCGCGCTTCTTTCCATGCAACGATACTCCTGGGAGCAGGGGGTGGCTGCGCAGGCCTTTCTGGAATCAGGCGATACCGAGCTGGTCGTTCTCTTTGCCAAAGAGGCGGCAGCGCGGCAGCTTGCCGATGGAAGGCTCGCCGTGATCGGCAACAGTACGGCGGTCACGGATCCGGCGGCCGCTGGTGAGGCTCTGGTGTTTGCCGCCAAGGCCTCCGGCGACAGTTCCCTGGAAAAAGCGGCCGCTAGGATGATCGATTGGCTCCTTTATAAAGCTCCGAGAACCGATGACGGCATCCTGTATCATCTCCACGATCGCCCGCAGGTCTGGGTGGACTCCTTCTACATGGCGCCTCCGTTTCTTTCCGCTGCAGGCTATCACGAGGAGGCTCTGAAGCAGATCGCCGGATTTCGCAGGCTGCTCCTGGATCCCCAGCTCAGGCTCCTGTCTCACATCTGGGACGATGGGCTGCAGGCGTTTGCCAGGAAGGCGTTCTGGGGCGTGGGAAACGGTTGGGCGCTCGCCGGAATGACTCGGGTGATCCGGACGCTGCCCGACGTGATGGCGCGGGAGAGGGAGACGCTTGCCGGATATGTGCAGGAAGGCATTGACGCGTGCCTTTCCCGCATGAGGGACGACGGACTGTTCCATGATGTGATCGACGATCCGTCGACCTTCGTTGAGACGAATCTGTCCCAGATGCTGAGCTATGTCCTGTTTCGTGGCATGACAGGAGGGTGGATCACCACCGGCCGGCTCGAGCAAGCGGAGAAAATGAGGCGGGCGGCGCAGGGCAAGGTGGACCGTTTCGGGCTGGTCCAGGGGGTATGCGCCTCGCCGCATTTCGACAGGCCGGGAACCGCGGCGGAAGGTCAAGCGTTCTTCCTCCTGATGGAGGCCGCGGCAAAGGACTTCTACCGAAGCACCTGATCGATCCGACCGACGCATTCAAGCGAGATGGCTGGGACATATGACCATACCATAGCGAAAGCCCGACATCCGTCGACGATGTCCGGCGCCGGGTGCTTCTCCCCCGCCTTGCAGCCACCCTCTTTTTCAGCTATTCCTGTATCCATGAGCAACGAGGGGTCCGCGCCAGCGGCATCCTCACGGCGAACCGGCGCCCGGAAAGGCCGGGCGAAGTCTCGAGTCAAGGGCGCGACGGCGGGCGGCAAGCTTCGCATCGGGGACAACTGGAACGTCATCACCATTATCGCTCTGTCGCAGAACAATCCCCTGAAGGCTATTGCAGAGTTCGTGGAAAACAGCATCGACGCGCGCGCGTCGACCATTTCCATCGTTCGAGGGAAGGAGCGCGGCGAGCCGTACCTGAAAATCGTGGATGACGGAGAAGGAGTCCCGCGGGATTCGGAGGGCATTCCGGACTTCCGCTACGTTGCCACTCACATCGGAGATTCCCTGAAGCGCCGTCTGAAAGAGAAGGGCATCGAAGGCATCCAGGGCGAGTTCGGTATCGGCCTTCTCAGCTTCTGGACGGTCGGGGAACGGATGCGTCTCTCCTCGGCCGGCGCCGACGGAAAGACCTACCAGATGGAGATGAGAAAGAACGAGCCCGGCTACACCATTTTCGTGAAGAAGGCCCTTTTTGCTCACGGCGGCACGGAGCTTCTCATTCGCCCGCTTCTTCCGGGACTCCGTCAACTGAGCGGGGAGAGGATCCAGAGCTACCTCGCATCAGAGCTTCGTGACCGCATCAGAAAATCCGGAGTCCGCATCCACATTCTCGATCGTACCTCGAAGAAAGAGCTCGAGGTTCAGCCCCGGCAGTTTGCCGGCAGGCTTCTTCACGAGATCGGCAGCATTCCCTCGGCGCGCGGGGAGGTCTATGTCGAGCTGTACCTGAACAGTCAGGGCCCGGAGAACACGGTCAGCCTTTACCGATCGGGAACGCGGGTGGTGGCGAACCTCGCGGAAATCGACGCTTTGAACAGGGAACCGTGGACGAGCGGATTCCTCCAGGGCATGATCGATGCCCCCTTTCTCCAGCTCACCCCGGGCACCAGGACGGGCATCGTGCATGACGAAAGCTTCGAAGATCTGAGGGAGGCCCTCGAAGCCACCGGCGCGCGGCTGAACGAAATCATTGCGCAGGAAAAGGCCGCCGAGGATGAGCAGGCGAGCCGAAACATCCTCAAGTCCGTTCAGAAAGCCTTCAAGGAGGCATTCCTGACCCTCTCCCCCGATGACTATCAGTGGTTCGATCTCCACAAGATCCAGAAGGCTGGCCCGCAGGGAACGGCGGCCGGTGGCGGACGGCACACTGGGGCTCAGGGCGATGAGGACAGCGGCGGTGCCGTGTCGGGAGGAGAGATGCCGGCGGTGCTGGAACAGGGCGCCGGCGAAGGACCAGCCGAGCGCGAGTTCTTCGATTTCCCCGGGCCGCTGTACAGCGCCGTAATCTCGCCGTCTTCGGTCGTCATGAAGGTCAGAACGGAGAAGGGCCTTCGGTGCGTCGCCCGGGACAAAAGACGACGTCCCATCGATGAGGGCGTCGAGATCACATGGACGATCAAGGAAGGCGGCGGCGCCCTCTCTTCCGCGACTGGAGAAATCGTCACATTCATCGCTCCCGATGAGCCCGGTCTGACCGTCCTCGAGGCCGTTGCGCGGCAGGCAGATATCTCGGTGACAGCGCAGAGCCGGATCACGGTGAGCGAAAGTCTGATCGAGCGCGAGCCGGACGCCGGCGATGCCCGGGGGAAAGGCCTTCCCGGCTACACGTTTCTGCGCGCGCCGGGAGAGCTGTGGCGATCGCGCTACGATGAGAAAAACAATCTCATCGTCATCAACAACGGCCACCGCGACTACGTGTACGCCGCGCAGAAGCACGCGCGGAAGCTCAAGTACATCTGCCGCCTTTTTGCCAAGGAGCTGGTGCTGGCAAATTTCCCCGGGTTCGACAGCCGGGAGCTGCTGGAGCGCGTGATCGAGCTTTCCCTGTACACCGAGGAGCACCTCAAGTAGCCTCTATGACGGCGCGGGTCGCCCGGTAGTACATTCATTTCAAGGAGAAAAAAAGATGGCGGTAACAATGTCGAAAGGCAAGTTCGCGGGCATCAATGCCTGCGCCAACGATGCAGGGGTAATCGCCGCCGCGGCCATGGATCAGCGCGGCTCGCTGGAGAAGGCAATCGGCAAAGCACGCGGGGCTCCGGCGACGCCGGAAGACCTCGTGAAGTTCAAGGTGGCCGTTTCGACAGTCCTCACGCGCCATGCTACGGCCATCCTGCTGGACCCGGAGTTCGGGCTGGAGGCGGTGAAGGCCCGCGCGCCAGGCAGCGGCGTGCTCCTGGCGTACGAGAAAACCGGCTACGACACGAAAGATGACAGCAGGTATCCCGACCTGCTTCCTGATTGGAGCGTGCGCCGCCTTGTCGCGGCGGGCGCCGACGTCATCAAGATCCTGCTGTACTACAACTCGACCCACCCCGAAAAGATCAACAGGGTGAAGCACGCGTTCATCGAGCGCGTGGGCGCGGAATGCGCGGCAAATGACGTTGCCTTCTTCCTGGAGGTGATCTGCTACAACGATTCTCTGGGCGATGCCAAGGGGCTCGAGTTCGCAAAGGCAAAGCCCGGTTACGTACGGGCGTACATGGAAGAGTTCTCCAAGCCCCAATACCGGGTGGATGTCCTGAAGGTCGAGGTCCCGGTCAACATGGCATACGTGGAAGGCACGGCGACCTATGCAGGGCAGAAGGGATACAGCAGGGCAGAGGCCATGAAGCACTTCCGGGACGCCGCCGCTGCCTCGAAACTACCTTTCATCTACCTCAGCGCGGGGGTGAGCGACGAAGTTTTTCGAGACACCCTCGAGCTTGCCGCGGAGGCAGGCACACCGTTTTCGGGAGTGCTCTGCGGGCGTGCCACGTGGCAGGACGGAATTCCGGTTTACGCCAGCCGCGGCGTGGATGCGCTTCGGGAATGGCTGGAGGACCGGGGCGTGAAGAACATCACCGCGCTCAACAGGATTCTGGAAAAGGGCGCAAAGCCATGGTGGGACTTCTACGGCGGCAAGGGCAAAGTGAAGGTGGCGGCCGGCAAGGCCTGAAACGACGAAGGGCGGCATATGAAGGGCGCCACGGCCGGCATTCATCACATCACCGGTATCGCCGGTGACCCGCAGAAGAACCTTGATTTCTATTCGGGTGTTCTTGGTCTGCGGCTGGTGAAGAAGACCGTCAACTACGACGATCCCGAGACGTATCATTTCTACTTCGGTGACAGAGTGGGCGCGCCCGGGAGCATTCTCACCTTCTTTCCCTGGACGGCCTCGGGCCTGCGGGGGAGGGCCGGGGCAGGACAGGTCACCGGTGTCGCGTTTTCAGTACCACGGGGAAGTCTCGGCTTCTGGCAGAGGAGGTTCGAGCATTTTCGAATCGAGCAGGAGGCGCCGACCACAAGCCGCGACGAGACGCAGATCGGTTTCCATGATCCTGATGGGCTCGCTCTCGAGCTCGTCGACTCAGGGGATACGGTCTCGGAAGGAGCGTGGTCGCGCGTTGTTCCGGCCGAGGCGGCGATCAGGGGTTTTCACTCCGCGACCCTCACCGTGGAGAACGCGCAGGCGACGACCGATTTTCTCGGTTCCGTGCTCGGGCTCAGCGTCGTGCGCGAGCTCTCCAATTGCATCCGCCTTGCGACGCGCTCGGGAGGGACTGGTTCCGAGGTCGACGTGGAGGGCGCGCCCGCGGCTCCGCGGGCGCGGACGGGGGTGGGTGCGCTCCATCATATCGCCTGGCGAGCGAGGGATGACGAGGAGCAGCGCGTTTTCCGCGAAAGGATCATGGAGACCGGGACACCTGCCACACCCGTCGTCGACCGAAGATATTTCCGCTCGGTGTACTTCCACGAGCCCGGCGGCATTCTCTTCGAGATGGCAACCGATCCTCCCGGCTTCTCGCGTGACGAGCCGGAGGAATCCCTGGGCACCGCCTTGAAGCTGCCTCCGTGGCTCGAGACCCTGCGTCCAGGCCTGGAGAGGGCCCTTCCCGTTGTCAGCGCGGACCGCTCCGATGAATGGAGGCAGATGTCTTCGCAGGCCGGGTAGGCATGCCTGATCCTCGAGCCATGTTTCAGTCTGGCAGCGCCGCGTCCGAAGCGGGGAAGCCATTCTCCTGGACGACTTTCGAGTACCATCGCCCCGAATCCTTTACCGTCCGCTTCTGGCTGGGGTAGTCCACGTGGGTGATGCCGAAGCGCTTGGTGTACCCGAAGCTCCACTCGAAGTTGTCCATGAAAGACCAGAGGAAATAGCCGCGCACGTCGGCACCGTCGAAAATCGCCTGGCGGACCGCCGCGGCGTGGCGAGCGACATACCGTTGTCGTACCGGATCCCGCACCACACCATCCGGACCCGGCGTGTCCGGCAGGCATGTGCCGTTTTCCGTCACGTACATGAAGCCGGGCCGATATTCGCGAGCGACGCGAAGAAGCGTTCTATAGAGGCCTTCGGGGGCCATTTCCCATTCCTCGAAGTCGGCGCGGGGCGTGAACGGCCAGTGGACCTGGCGGGCGGCGAGCACGCTGCGACCCTGTGTGCCTCTCCCCGCGGGATCATGAGCCATGATCCTGCGCGTGTAGTAGTTCACGCCGAGAAAATCGACGGGCGTGGCAATAGCTTCCATGTCGGAGCCGCGGATCTCGGGCAGCATCCCCGTGAACCACGCCATCATGTCTCCGGGGTAGCGGCCGTGAAATATCGGGTCCAGGAACCACCTGTTGAAAGCCCCGTCATGACGCATCGCTGCCGCAACGTCTTCCTCCCGCTGGGACGCCGGCTCCACCCATTCGAGATTGTGGACGATTCCCACCTGGGCGCCGCGACAGTGGGCCCGGATCACGGGTACCGCTTTTCCATGGGACAGCAGAATGCCGTGAGCCACAGCGAGCGCCGTCTTCAGGTCGTGTATCCCGGGGGCCTGGTCGCCAAAGAGGTGGCCGACATAGGCGACCACCCACGGCTCGTTATGGGTCATCCAGTCCTTCACGCGGTCCCCGAGCTTTTTCGTCACGATCTCCGTGTACCGCAGGAACGCATCGATCGTGGTCCGGCTTGTCCAGCTGCCCGCATCCTGCAG
>DATKLB010000138.1:0-10112 GCA_035542615.1 Spirochaetia bacterium
GACAGGCTCGCCGCCCAGGTCCGCCAGAGATCGGGCCAGAACCAGAACACGGAGGCGATGGTCGAGGCAGTATGGTACCAGGCCTTCCAGCAGACCGCCATGCATGTGGCGGTGCTCCTCATGGGAGAGAAAGCGGGATTGCAGGTCTCCGACGATGCCATCGACAGGGCTCTTGTCTCCTATCCCGGGTATCTCGATGAGAACGGCAAGTTCAGCGAAGAGAGGTATAACAAGGCCTCGGGCCAGGAGAAAGCAGCAACCCGCAAGCTCTATCGGGAAAATCTCCTTTCCTCTCAAATCGCCACGGACATTCTCACGAGCGTGAAAACATCTTCGAAGGAATCCGCTTTCATCGTTTCCATGGTGAAGCCGGAGAGAAGTTTCCAATTCGTGAGCTTCCCCTTCTCGAGTTTCCCCCCGGAGGAGGTCAGGAAATACGGCGAGGCGAACGCGTCTCTTTTCCGGAAGATCAAGGTAAGCAGAATCCTCATCAAGTCGAGCGAAGCCGAGGCCTCTCAGATAAGACTGAAGATCGCACAGAAAACGAGCACGTTCGAAGAGCTCGCGAAGACGTACTCGAAGGACGCCTATGCCGACAAGGGCGGCGACATGGGGTGGCGCTACGCCTACGACCTGCGGGCGGACTTCGAAAACAAGGATACGGCCAGCCGGATCTTTTCCCTGAAGGCAGGGGAAATCAGCGACGTGCTCAAGGGCACGTTCGGCTGGATGGTCTACCGCTGTGACGCAGAGGCGCTCAATCCCGATTTCTCCAATCCCAACGTTCTCGACGACGTCAAGGGATACCTTGCGAAGTACGAGAAGGGCAAGATCGAGGATTACTTCAATGGTCAGGCCTTGCGGCTTTCCCGGCGCTCGGGGGAGATCGGCTTCGACAAAGCCGCGGCAGAGGCAGGACACAAGGTGACGCGCACAGACTTCTTTCCGGTCAACCTCCAGAACGTCTTCTCATTTGTCCCTGTCCAGGCCATCCCGGAGACAGCGACACCGTCCAACGCGGTATACAGCGATGAGTTCTTCTACCGGGCCTTCTCCCTGGGCAAGGACCAGCCCTCCGCCCCTGTTGTTCTGGATGACCAGATACTCGTGCTCAAGCTGCTGGGCGAACGGCAAATGCCGGATACCACCGTCAATCTCCTGGGTGGCTGGATCGACTACGTGGCCAGCCAGTCTGCCCAGGTCGATCTGACGAGCGCGTTGATGGCGCCGGGGAAGCTCAAGGACAACTTCGAGGAAGTGTTCTCCCAGTCCGTCGCCCCGCGGCGGCAATAGGCCGGCGATGCCGGTCGATGAACCCACCCTGCTCCCGACGGAAAAAGGCACCACGGCTGTCTGGAGGGGCGTAGATCTCTACCCCTCCCCGGATCCCGTCGGATACGCGCGCCGAAAGGCGCGCGTTTTTTCACTTTCCCCCCGTAGCCTCGTCTATGTGCCTTCAATCGGTCTCGGATACGGGTTGGCTGAGCTGCTTGCCTCGCTCCCGCCGGGCTGCGCGGTGCTCTGCGTGGAGGCGCACCAGCCTCTCATGGCACTTGCCATGGCGCAGGGGCTGCCACGCGACCAGAGACTCATGATCGTGAGAACCGATGACGAACAGGCAGCAGCGGGAGCGCTGCGCGAAATGGGAGAGTCGCGGTTTCGCAGGGTCGTTGAAGTCCCCCTGAATGCCGGCTACCGGCTGGCTCCCGCGGTGTATGCGGGCATGCGCCGCGCGCTCGAAGATCAGCTACACGAGTACTGGCGCAACAGGCTCACCCTGATCGCCCTGGGCAGCCTCCAGGTCCGCAACCTCTTCGCGAATGTTCCGCTCCTTGCGCGTGGAGGCGATCTGACGTCGCTCAGGACATCCCTCCCCGTGGTTGTCGCGGGCGCCGGACCGTCGCTGGAAGAGTTTCTCCCGGCCCTGCGGGCAGTGCGCAGCAATGTGATCCTGATCGCCGTGGACACCGCGCTGCCCCGTCTTGCCCAGGAATCGCTTCCCCCCGACATCGTGGTTGCACTCGAGGCGCAGCTGGCAAACCTGCAGGATTTCCTTCCCCGTCTTCCTGAGGCTGGGACCCTGCTCGCATGTGAGCTTTCGTCCCTCCCTGCTGTCCCGCGTCTTTTCGACGGCAGGGTCCATTTCTTTTCCTGCGCGTTCGCCCCTCTGCGCCTCTTCACCAGGATGGCGGGCGCTGGCATCCTTCCCTGCCCGTTCCCGGCCCTCGGGTCCGTCGGCGTTGCCGCGCTCAACGCGGCGCTCCGCCTGACGAGCAAGCAGGTTTTTCTTGCAGGCCTCGATTTCAGCTATCCGGGATTCCTCACCCATACGAGGGGAGCTCCCCTCCACCTGGCTGCCCTTGCAGGATCTTTCCGTCTTGATGCCGCGGAGGGCACCTCGTTCAAGGCCATTGTGGAGAGGCGGAAGAAGATCGTCCCCGACAAGACCGGCCGGCCTGTCCTGACTGACGCCATCCTTGCGTCGTATCGCGACAGCCTGCGCAGGATCGTGGCGTACGCGGGCGGCAGAGTGTACGACGCTTGCGCATCCGGGCTCGATCTTGGAGCACCTCGCGTCAGTCATCGAGAGCTGAAGGAAATGGTGAATGCCGCCGGTGAGGGCGGTCACACGCTGGAAGCCGGCCGAGCGTCAGTGACAACAGTCGAGAGACTGCGCTCATTCATCCGCTCTGAGCTGGAAATCCTTGACCGGGGCGAAGAGCTGCTGCGCGCCGCGCTCGGCTCGAGCACCGCGTCCCCGGATTGCCTGCGGTTTCTCGACGATGCCGACTACGCCCTGATTCATTTTCCTGACTGGCCGCGGAACGAGGCGCCCGACAGGGGCTTCCTTGCGCGGGCTGATGTTGCGGCCCGCTACTACGCTGAGCGGCTTCGGAGGGTTCAGTCACTCCTCTGAGGTCTTCAGCACGGCAAGGAACGCCGACTGCGGCAGCTCGACATCGCCGACCATCTTCATCCTTTTTTTTCCTTCTTTCTGTTTTTCCAGCAGCTTGCGCTTTCGCGTGATGTCTCCCCCATAGCACTTCGCCGTCACGTCCTTTCGGAAGGCATTGACGGTCTCCCGCGCAATGATCTGGCTCCCGATGGCCCCCTGGATCGCGATCTTGAATTGGTGGCGCGGGATCACGTCCCGAAGACGCTCGGTCACCCGGCGCGCGGTCTGGTAGGCGTTCCCCCGAAATACGAGCTGCGCCAGCGCGTCGACGACTTTGCCGTTGAGCAGGATGTCGAGCTTGACAAGCTGCGTCTCGCGGAAGCCGAGGATCTGATAGTCGAACGAGGCATATCCTCGACTGATCGACTTCAGCCTGTCGTAGAAATCGAAGACGACCTCCGCCAGCGGCAATTCGAACACGAGCTCCACGCGTTTCTCGTCAAGATAGGTCATGCTCTTCTGGACCCCGCGCTTCTCCAGGCATAACGTGATGATGTTGCCCAGGAACTGCGCCGGGGTGATGATGGAGGCGGAAATGTAGGGCTCCTCTGCTTTGCTGATCTGCGACGGGTCGGGAAAGTTGGCAGGATTGTCGACGAGAGTCTCCTTGCCGCCCTGCAGCGTAATCCTGTACTGGACCGATGGCGCGGTGAAGACAACTGACATCTCGAACTCGCGCTCGAGCCTTTCCTGAACGATCTCCAGGTGAAGGAGCCCCAGAAATCCGCAGCGAAAGCCATAGCCAAGCGCGACCGATGAGTCCTTTTCGTAGATCAGGGAGGCGTCGTTGAGCTTGAGCTTTGCCATCGCCTCGACCAGCTCCTCGTAGTCGTTGGCATCGACGGGATAGATGGACGAGAAGACGACCGGCTTGACTTCCCGAAAACCGGCTAGGGGCGCCGCGGTGGGTCTGTCGTTGTCCGTGACCGTGTCCCCGACGCGCGTATCGGCAACGGTCTTGATTCCCGCGATGAGGTATCCGACCTCGCCGGGGCCCAGGGACGGCGCTGGAACAAGGCCAAGGCGGAACACTCCCGTTTCCTCGACCTTGTACGTCGAACCGTTCCACCAGAAGCGGATGGTCATGCCGGGCCGCAGGACACCTTCGTAGAGGCGAATGTGTACGATGACTCCGCGATACACGTCGTAATGGGAGTCGAAGATCAGCGCCTTCAGCGGCTCGTCGGGGCTTCCTGACGGTGCCGGCACGCGCTGCACGATGGCCTCGCACAGCGCGTCCACGCCAGTGCCGAGCTTCCCCGAAACCAGGAGCGCCCCCTCCGGGTCCAACCCGAGGTCGTGCTTGATCTGCTTCTTGACGCCCTCGATGTCCGCGCTGGGCAGATCGATCTTGTTGATCACGGGGATGATCTCCAGGTTGTGTTCGAGGGCCATGTACATGTTGGCGAGGGTCTGCGCCTCGACCCCCTGGCTCGCGTCGATGAGAAGCACCGCGCCCTCGCATGCCGATATGGAGCGGGAGACCTCGTACGAGAAATCCACGTGTCCCGGGGTGTCCACAAGGTTGAGAACGTAATTCCGGCCGTCCTTCGCCGTGTAGGGGATTGCCACCGCCTGACTCTTGATCGTGATGCCCCGCTCCCGTTCGATCTCCATGGTGTCCAGGATCTGGTCGTGGAACTCCCTCTCGGAAACGAGCCGGGCGCGCTGGATGAATCTATCCGCCAGCGTGGATTTTCCGTGGTCGATGTGCGCGATGATGCAGAAGTTCCTGATCAGTGCATTTTCCACTGTTGGCCCGCCTCGACCTCCGTGTGTCGGAGGCCGAGTATAGCCAACGCCATGGTTTTCTTCAATTCATGTCGATTCGCGGCGCGACTTGACATCGGCGAGGGCTGCACTTAGGCTCGAAGCGCATGGACACTCGAGGAAGCCCTGGAGTCCTGGTCGTCGACGACGAAGCGGCGCTGCGGTCCCTCCTCAGGCGCATGCTCGAAAGCGAGGGCTTCGAGCCCGTGTGCGCAAACGACGGCGAGGAGGCGATCAGGCTTTTTCGAGACCGGTCTCCCCTGGTCGTCGTGTCGGATATCCGCATGCCGCGGATGGACGGGCTCGCGCTCCTCACTGAGATCAGGAAAATCGACCGTGAGGCCGCTGTTATCCTGATGACGGGTCAGGGAAACGAGGATGTCCTCCTGCGAGCCCTTCGGGGCGGGGCAACCAATTTCTTCAAGAAGCCGTTCAACAGCCGCGAGCTGCTGGATGAGATTCGCAGGATCGTCAGCTTTCGGCAGGAGGCGGCCGGGTCCGCGCGCATTTCCCCCTATCTCATCGAAGAGACGATGTCCTTCGTGCTTCCGGTTGGAGCGCCCGGCCACGGCGCAGTCGTCAATCGGATCATGCAGCAGCTTCCGAACATTTTGCCCGCAGAAGAAACCCTCAATCTCAGGATTGGAATCGAGGAGATGATCACCAACGCCGTGGAGCACGGAAACCTGGGAATCAGCTTCGAGGAAAAGAGCTCCGCAATCCGCGAGGGCCGGCTGGCGGAGCTGATTGCAGAGCGAACCGGCGAAGGCAGACGCGCGGGGCGAAAAGTCTTCATCACCTCCCGGCTGGCCCCTGACCTGTTCGAGGTCACGATCCGGGACGAAGGGCAGGGGTTCGATTGGAGGGCTCTCCCTGTGGTCTCTCCGGAGAATCTCCTGGCGTTCAATGGCAGGGGCATATTCCTCACGAAGATCTACTTCGACGAAGTGGAGTACAACGAGCCGGGAAACCAGGTCACCCTCAGAAGGCGTCCGCGCAAGCCGCAGAACTGAGGCGACTGCTATACGAAGTTGTCCGTTTCCAGCTCCGTGGCGATCTGTACCGCGCTTTCAATGAAGCCGGCCTTGCGCTTCTTGATCACCAGCAGGAGCGCCGCGAATCCCTTGTCGCTGTCGACTTTCCAGTCCTGGATCGACAGCGGATCGTTCTCCGAAAGTCCCGACTCGTCTGCCACCGAGCCCCGCGTGACGCGAGTGACGATGTAGTCGTTACTCCAGAAGAATGAGCCGATTTTCTGCAGCTTCATGCCGAACAGGGGATAGAGCACGTTGTCGCGGGTGTCCCGCTGAAGCGCGACCTCGATCGGGCGCTCCGGGCGCTTTCCAAGGCACAGGATGGCGTCCATGGGCCGTGCGCCGCGGTGGAAGGTCACGCGTACGAGAGAAGGCGGCTCATGCCCGAGGACGGCTTCCTGAACGTCCTGGATCTTCGTATAGGCCTTCCCATCGATCGTCTCGATGATGTCTCCCGCAAGGATTCCCGCCCGCGCTGCCGGCTCCTCCGGAACACTGTAGACAACCTCCAGCCCTTTGGTGGTCTCCGCAAGTGCCATCCCCATCCACGGATGAACGACCTGACCTCCATCATAGAGGGAGGGAAGTATCTTCTCGATCCAGCGGTAGGGTACCGCGAAGTTGAGCCCCTGGAATTGTTCCAGCCCTGCGAATCCGACTCCAATCAGGTCGCCCCTCTCATTCAACATCGGGCCGCCGCTGTTGCCGGGATTCAACGGCACGTCGACCTGCATGATGTCGCCCATCTGCAGCAGGTGCCTGCCCATGGCCGACACAATGCCGGACGTGATGGTTTTCTCAAGCCCCGCGGGGGAGCCGATGGCGAATATCCTGTCCCCGGGCGCCACCTGCTCGGCGCCGTAGCCTCCAAAGACGAAGCTGGGAGTGATTTCGGTCTTGACCAGGGCGAGGTCGAAAGTAGGATCGTACCCGACGACCTTGGCCGGGATCCGTTCTCCCGCAGGGCTCTCGGAGAGCCTGATGTACAATCGGGAGTAGCCCTTGTCCTTGGGATCCACCTCGCTCTTGATGACATGGTGATTGGTCAGGATATATCCCCGCCGGTCGACAAAGAAACCGCTGCCGATGATCTGGTCCGGGTAGCCCACGCCATTCTGGACCTTGATTCCCCTGTCCACCAGGATTGTTACCGTCCCCGTGAGCATCTGGGAAAACGAGGGCGGGCCCTCCGAGGCGGCCGAGGCCTCGGCCGGGAGCGTGAACCCCTTTTCCTTCATCATGGCAAGCACAAACCGCGCGGCGGCCCGGTTGCCGACCTTGACAGCCGCGTCAAGAGATGCATCCAGATCTGTTTCAGGTGGGTCGGGCAGCGCGTCCGCGCGAAGTCGGCTCAAGAGGGAGACCACGTCGTTTCCGGCAGCCTGCTCGGAGGCAGCCCGATCGTCCAGGAGCCTTCGTTCAGTCCAGTCTCCCGTCAGCGAAGGTTTCCCGAGAGCGCCGGCAGACTTGAAATATCGCAGGGCGTCATCGAATTTCTTCTCATTGGTCGCCTTGTTGAAAGCCGCCGACAGCTCATCGAGCGCCTTGGACTCCAGGGCATCCAGGTCTGATGTCGGCACCTCTCCCGCTCTTTCGCGTCGAAGCCAGGAGATTTCCTGGAGGGCCTGAAGAGATGAGCCCGATGAGATGAGGTCCTGGATTTCCTTGATCCTGACCGAGGGAAGAGGCGGCGCCGGCGGTCCCGGTGGCACCGACGCACACTGAACAAGGAGCAGCGCACAAAGCGTGGGAGCAAGAAACGATGACCTCACGGCACCTCCTCCGCGTACGTCACGTCTTCCCTGTCAAAGACGACGTAGAGCCGACCGCCGATCGCCCGATACCCCTGCGGACCGGCGCGGTCGAAGACTGCGCGCTCAGGGGCAGGACGGCCGATCCAGACCACGCCTCGAGCCGCGTCGTGGGTCACGGGAACCGACATGCCCCTGCGCTTGACGCCGACGAGGTCCGCGTCTTTCCATACGAAGCTGACGTCGAAGATACCGTTCAACGCGGTCGAGAAATCCCGCTCGATTGTATGCGGCCCCAGGGGATATTCCCGGCTGTCGTCGATTCCGTCCTCGTTGAAGTCCCAGGATTTCACCGGGCTCGGCACGTAGCGCTCTCGATAACTTACCTTTCCATCGCCTCGTGTGTCTACGGCTACTGCTGCCAGCCTGCCGTTACGCCACGTCTCTGAGAGCAGGTATCTGCCGCTTCCGTCCAGGTCACGGGCTCCCCGGACCGGCTGACCGTTCTCATACCAGACCCGGTGATCAAACCTGCCCGTCCCGAGCGTGTCTTCTTCCAGGAACACCCTCCGGCCTCGATCGAGATCGATTCTCCTGACGATCGTCGAGCCGTCAGCCGAGTGATCCTCTTCCCGGTAGGCAGATTGTCGGATCCGGTCAGCGGACGCGCTTCCCGGATTGCCGAGCGTTCGAGGCGCGAGCCCGGTCGCGGTCGGCCGGCCCGAGAGAAACGGGAACCGGACCGTGAAGGGAGAAACAAGCCACGATCGCGTACCTTCGCCGGCTGGCTCTGGTTCCGTCATCGATTGAACAAACGGGTACGAGCCGTAGCCGAACGTGAACGGCGCGCCGGAACCGGCGCGAACCGTGAGAGACACCGGCGCGCCGCCACGGAACCTTGCCGTGTACTTCGGCTGTCCGTCACGGGAGGAGTCGCGAACCCAGGAGACAGGCGCGCCTTTTTCGAACGTCCAGCGCTCGACGTAACCCTCTCCATCGGGGTCGAGGTCCCGATTCCCGGAGTACTCGGAGAGCGCTGAGCGGAACGCCGCGGAAAGGCTCCTGCTGCCGCTGGCGACCGCCGCGACCCTTTCCACCAGATCCTGGCGGGAAAGCCCGCCATTGTCTATGAACTGCGAGAGGTACTTCTTCGGATCGCGGGTTGGAGCTTCCAGCGCAACGACAGCAGCCAGAGGGTCTTTCCCCCCCTGTCGGACATAGCGATCGACAGCCGCCACTTTCGCGCCGGGCGTCGGCTCGAGCTGGGCAGCCCGGAGAAGCAGACCGAGACTGTCGGGATGCACCGAAAGATGTGTGGCGATGAGCTGCCGGGCGGCTGGTCGCTGCCCCTCCCTTTCCCGCAGGTCTGCGGAAAGCAGTGCGATCTCGTCATCCAGCGGGAACTTTGCAAGGGCGTCGGACAGGGTGAGGCGCAGGGCGATGATATTTCCCTGTCTGGCGTACAGCCTGGCCAGAAGGAGCGAATTACGCGGGTCGTGCGGGTCGCGGGCAGCCAGCCCCACGAGAAGTGCGCGGGCATCAGCAAGCCTTCCCATTCGCAAAAAAACTTCCGCAAGCATTTGCCGGGCCATGAACGGATCGGTGACATTCCACGTTGCGCTGACCAGCGCTCGCCGCAAATCGTCCACGGCCGCGAGCGTCGTGCTTCTATCCGCAAGCTCGATCCGGGCTCGCAGGAACAGGGCCTCCGAATACTCGGGTGCGATCTCGAGAGCAGGTTTGAGAAGGTCCCCCGCCTCCTGCACGGCGCCGGCATCGAGGGACGAACGCGCCCTGTCGAGGAATGAGTCGGCCTGCGCCTGCCCTGAATCGCATTTCAGGGGTTGGGCGGCGGCTGAAGGAGTTCCGCCGACGGCCAGTGCGACGAGTAGAAAAAGAGGAACGACCGCGTTCTTTTTCACACCCTGATTATCGGCCGGGTAACCGATATTATCGGGGACCGGCGGAGGCGGCCGCTATGGGCGCGCTCTCTGCTTCGCTGTCCTTCTTCCTCGGGGGGAAACCCAGGAGGGCACGGATCTCATCGTCATCCATGTTCTCTTTCACCAGCAGGGTGTCGGCGAGAAGCTTGAGCTTGTCTTTCTGCTCGGTGAGGATCCGCATCGCCTCGGACAGGGAGCCTTCGACGATCTTCTTGATTTCGTTGTCGATGGCGCGCGCGGTTTCCTCGGAGTAGTCCTTGTGCCGGGCGATCTCCTTGCCGAGAAAGATCGGCTCTTCCTTCTGACCGTACGCAATCGGCCCGAGCACCTCGCTCATCCCCCATTCACAGACCATTTTTCTGGCTATCTCGGTTGCCTGCTCGAGGTCGTTGGCCGCGCCGGTCGTCGTCTCATTGTAGAAAATCTTTTCCGCCGCGTACCCGCCCATCGAAATGGTGATCCGGTCCTCGAGCCAACCCTTGTTTCGCGAGTAGGTGTCGTTTTCCGGCAGGGAAAAAGCAATGCCCAGCGCCCTCCCGTGCGGGATAATGGTGATCTTGTGCAGCGGGTCCGAGTTTTTCAGGAAATAGTGGAGCAGTCCGTGGCCGGCCTCGTGGAACGCGACCATCTGCTTCTCCTTCGGAGGAATAACCTTCGA
>DATKLB010000139.1:0-18353 GCA_035542615.1 Spirochaetia bacterium
GGTCGATATCATCGGCCACGAGGACACCGCGGCGCAGGACCACGATGCGGTCCACCACCTGGAAGACGTGGTGGATGTTGTGGGCGATGAAGATGCAGGAATGCCCTGAATCCCGTGCGCTGCGCACGAAGCGCAGGATCCCGCGTGTCTCCCGCAGCATTCGCGGCGGTGATCACCATGGTCCTCAGTCAGGCGGCCATGGTCGCCATGATGGTGATTACGTCCCTGCATATGTCGATGATGAACCACGGACTGGGGGACATCTCGCTCGTATTCTCAGCCCATACAATCGGCATGTACGCATTTTCGATCCTGTCCGGCCGGCTCGTCGACCGGTGGGGTCGTGGACCAGTGATTCTGGCGGGCGCATTCGCGATCCTGGCAGCGTGCCTCTCCGCCCCATTCGTCGCGGGCACCCTGCCGCTCGCTCTTGCCCTGCTTCTCCTGGGCCTGGGCTGGAACTTCTGTTTTGTCGGGGGATCGGCGCTGCTCTCGGATCAGCTTGCCCCAGCGTCGCGCGCTCGTGTCCAGGGCTTCAATGACCTGCTTGTCGGGTTAGCGGCGGCTATCGGGAGCTTTGGCAGCGGGGTGCTCTCCGCGGCCGCGGGCTATCCCGGGGTAGGCCTATCCAGCGCTCTCCTTGCCGTGGTGCCACTCATCCTCGTCGCCCGAGTGATGCGGGCAAAAAGCCGCCCTGCGGTTTAGCTCCCGCATGCGCAGCACATCGCCGACAAGCCATCCTCTCGGGGCGCTTGAGTGTAGCGCCCTTCAGCCGCGCCAGTCGATCACCTTCCTGGAGAACAGCGTGATTCCGGTCTTGAGAGCAGTGCGGGCGATGCCGGGGGCAGCCGAACCAAGCTCCGCCTCAGTGTAAACAAAAAGCTCGACGCCGAGGCCCACACCCTCGAAATAAGGCATATACACCAGGGGACGGTCCAACGGCCGGACCTCCAGGTCCCGCGCCACAATCATCACGTCGGCATCGCTTCCGGGGACGGCGCGTCCATTTGCCGCCGATCCGAACAGGACGATGCTCGAGACCTCGGGGCGGTCGCGGAAAAGCGTGTGCGCTGCCTCCCGCAGGTTCGCGAGGAGAGCCTCCCTATCGAGCCAGAAGATCGTGACAGAACCGGAGGACCTTTTGTGAATGATCGATTGCCTGCCGGGCATCGTCGTCTCCATAGTATTCAGAAGGTGTGCCCTCGGCCCACCCGTTCGGATATCGTGCGGTCACGTAGAAACGGTCCACGAAGCGGGCCGCACCCAGAATGTCAGGGTCAGGGGCATGTGTCGCGGGAAGCGCGCTAATCAGGTCCAGCACCGAGTGGCCCCAGGCTTCCGCGCCCAGCCTGTTGAGGACCGCCTTGACCGATTTCTCGGCAGCCTGCTGGGCCAAGAAGCAGGACCACTCGTGAAAGCCATCCTTGCGAAGCTCGCGGGCAGCGTCAAGGTCCCGCTCCGCCTGTTTGTACCAGTCGCCGCTTCTCTCTGGCATCCACCCTCCCCAGGAGATGCTATCATCGCGCGGAACAGGGGGCAAGGCAAAGCGGGGTGAAATCCTCAGGCCCCCCGGGCGCTTCTTTCGATTTCCTCTCTCGCAATTTTCACCCAGTTCACGAGATTGTCAGGGTTGCCTCCGAGGGTGTGATTGTCCTTCATGATGATCTCCAGCACGCAACCGCGCGTAAGCTCCAGGGTTTTTCGGAGATCCGCCCGCACGGCATCTTCTTCCATCTGTGGCACGGCGAGAAGCGACGGCGGAGCCTTGCGGGAGAAGATGTAGTCATCCTGCAGGAAGCCGGCCATCTTCTCCTGGTCGGCCCACGGAGACACCGACACCCGTCGAAGGTTGGGAGTCCTCTTTACCACGTGCCAGCGCGCGTCGAGGGGCTCGCAACAGCCATAGCAGATCAGTCCGAAGCGCTTTTGCAGGGGGAGTTGATATTGGAAGACGAACTCCTCGAACTGGTCCGGAGATATGCCGATCGTTTCCTGGCTCTCGAAGAGGCACCACATGTCAGCCGTCGTCGCGGCCCTCGTGCCGCGCGGCTCGTGGGGCAACTCGCGGGTGTACCCTATTCCGCCCGATCCCACATATGCGTGGTTGTTGTTGAGGGACAGAAGGCCGTTCTGTTCCAGGAAATCTATTTTGGCCGCATACCCGTCCCGCAGCTTTGCCATGATCCTGTGGATCATGTCGGGATTGTCGTACAGGAGGTACAGCATCTTCTCCAGACCAACCAGCCGCGCGAGGTCCCACGTCATGCCGAGGGTCCACCACCAGACAGCGCGCAAGCCGACATGCAGGATCCCGCCGAACACCTCGTGGGCGAGCGCGAGGGTCTCCCGGGTTGTCTCGTAGTCCACGGTGATCTTCGGCATTTCGATCCTGGCGACGTCCTCCGGACCGCGGACGGCCCCTTCCCAGGCATATGACTGCCCTGCCGCTCCTCCGTGATACGTTTCCTCCATGCCCCACTCGGAGTCCGTGTACGTGTAGCCGACTTCGAAGAGCGCCTCCAGCGGCTTGTCGTCCCGGATGGATTCGCCCCAGAAAAGCTCCTTGCGCAGAACCATTTCCCAGCGCCGGGCAAGCTCCCCTGTGCACTGCAAAGATCCCGTGGTCACAATCTCGTTCCAGCCGTTCTCAGGGTCCACGAGGAGCAGAGGCCGGGTGGAACGCAGGGAGTTGTGCGCTCGCCACAGCTCCCGCTTTTCTATTTCGGCGGGCCGTGAAGCCAGGGCGGCAAGCCTTTGCGCCAGCCTCCGTAAATTGTCCCTGTCGGATGCGGATATGTCGACCTGCCCTCGGACGCCGCTTGCGTATTTCGGCGCGTCTCCATAGTTCGCCGACGGCCAGATGCCGGTCGCGTTATACGGGATTGCCATGTTTCTCTCTCTCGATGGCTTCTTTCACTTCCGCAAAGCTTTTCCCCCGAAGTGGCGGAAGAACGGCGTCCGCGTAGCATCCGAGCCTGCGGTAGGTCGTGCCAAACTCATCGACCCAGGTCCCGTCCGGGTTTTCGTGGTACTCCCAGCCGTCCGGCGCGTTCGGGAAGAGGTATCGGGTGTCCACGCCGAGGGTCACGAGGACCTCCTCGCTTGCGCGCACGATCCTCTGGACGGGATCCAGGATCTCGATTTCCTCGGAGCGCCCAAGGCGATACGGGAGGTTTCCGTAGGCGACCTCGTGGATGCTGGACACGATCCCGTTGTTGTCGATCGGCACCCTGTCGGGCTCGCGGTGGTCCAGGGCGAGCCTGACTCGTTCCCGTGGAGTCATCACGGTCTGTCTTTCCCCCTGCCTTCTCCCGAGCCTCTGCTCGTGGATATCCTCTCCCCGTCACGGTTCGGAAAGCGCATGCAGCATCTCCTATGCTCGACGAGGGAACGTCTTCTGCAGCTTCTTGAGGTAGGCGATGCTCGCCTTCACGGAGCGGTCTTCCTCCACGAACTTCGGGTCCATGTAGTCCAGCTCCACGGCGAACAGGCCGTTGTAACCCGACTTCTCCAGCTCACCCACCAGCGCAGGGAAGTTGATGATGCCCTTCCCCACGGGCGTGCAGGCAAAGAACATCCAATCCTTGGGATCCCAGCCGTACAGGGGAGCAACGTCTTTTGTGTGGGTGGCGAAGATGTATTTCGACAGCACACGGGCCGAGGCCACGGGATCGTCCCCGTTTCTCAGGCAGTTTCCCGTATCGAAGCACATGCCAAAATACGGGGAGCCCACGCTCTCGAAGAGCCCCAGATACTCCTGGGTCGTGAAATCGAAGTGGTTTTCATCCGCGAGACGGATCCCCTGATCCTGCGCCATTTTCGCGCATTCGCGGAAGATCTTTGCAAGCTTTTCGATCTGTGGACCATGGGGATCGTTGCGATAGTCGAGAGATGAGCCGACAACCCGCATGACGCTTGCTCCCAGGGTCCGGCAGGTCGCGAAATGCTTCTTCAAGTCGTCGATGGCCTCGGGTGCCGCTCCTCCTCGAAAACCCTGCGGGTGGCCCCACGCCACCACCACCTCCAGGCCGCCCTCGTCGATAATGTCTTTCAGGCGCCGGAGATACGGCTCGTCGGTGCCGGCAAGAAAACACGTTTCCAGCGATACGCCGTCCACCTTCAGCTCGATGGCACGCCGCAGGAAATCCTCGTAGGACATCACCTTCCCGGGCTTCTCCTGGTTCTCGTATACCTCTCCGAAGTAGCGGTGGTAGCAATAGCTGTCGATCCCGACTTTCATTGGCGGCTCCTTGATTGAAAGGATTTCAAGCGATAATACTGCATCCGGGCGCTTACTAGCGCGTCGACTTTCTATACTCCTGCAGCACCACGGCAAACACGATAATGCTTCCGAGCACGATGTACTGGTAGAACGCGTTGACGTTCAGAAGCGAGAGGCTGTTGGAGATGACGCCCAGAAGCAGCACTCCGGTGAAAGCGGCCCACATGTTTCCCCGACCTCCCATGAGCGCCACGCCCCCAATGACGATAGCCGCGATGGACTGCAACTCGTAGCCGTTCCCCATGGTGGGCAGGGCTGAGGCGAGCCGGGCCGTCAGGACCAGGGAGGCAAGCCCCGTGAGCGCACCCACGAACGTATAGATGGCAACCTTGTGCCGCTTGATGTTGATCCCGGACAGGTACGCCGTGGCCTCGCTGCCGCCGACAGCGTAGCAGTGCCGGCCGAACCGGGTCCGTCGAAGCAGCGTCCAGCAGATGGCCATGACGGCGAAGAACACGATGATCGGAACGGGAATCCAGAGAAACGAGCCCGTGCCGAGCCACAGGAACTTGTCGAAATCAGCGCCCTCGGCCATCGTCGGATAGGAGCCTGTCACGACCAGGGCAACTCCCTGAATGAGGGTCATCGTGCCGAGCGTGATGATGAACGGGTGGGCGCGCGTGTTGGCGATGATGAGCCCGTTGAAGAGCCCCAGGAGCGCGCCGCCGCCCACGCCGATGAGCAGCGTCAGTGGAATGCCGTACCCGTGAACGAGCGCCTTTGCCGCGACGCAACCGACAAACGAGAGGATCGACCCGACGGACAAGTCGATTCCTCCGGAGATCATCACCACCGTCATGCCGGAGGCCACCATGCCGAGAATCGAGATCTGGCGAAGCACGTTCACGAGGTTGATCGGGGTCAGGAACACCGGCGAGGAGAGAGACGTGAAGATGATCAGGACGATCAGCACGCCGAGCACTCCCTGGCTCTGCCAGTCGATGCGGCTGCCGACCCACCGCAGAATGCCGCGTTTCGCCCCCGGGCTGTTTCTAGTTTCCATTCCCCTCTCCTCCTATGGCATGGGCAAGCACGGTCTCCTGGGTCACTCCTTCGCAGGAAAGCACGGTAACGATTCGTCCCATTCGCATGACGGCAATGCGATGGCTCATCGTGATGATCTCCGGCAGGTCGGAGGAAATCATGAGGATGGCTTTCCCCCGTTCGCACAAGTCGCGCATGAGCTGGTGGATCTCCGCCTTTGCCGCGACGTCCACGCCCTTGGTCGGCTCGTCCACGATCAGCAGATCCGCGTCCGCCAGCAGCCACTTGGCCATGACCACTTTCTGCTGGTTGCCGCCACTCAGGTACTGAACCTGCTGCGCGGCACTGGGAGACCTGATTGCCAGGCGCCGCATGTATTCCAGCGCGGACTTCTTTTCCTTCCCCAGGTCCAGGAGAAAGGCGGTGCGGAAGCGGCGCAGGCTCGCCAGCGTGATGTTCTTTCCCACGTCCATTCCGAGCACGAGGCCGTCGATCTTCCGCTCCTCGGGAACGAGACCGATGCCGCTCCTGATGGAGCGTGAGGGCGTCTGCCCCACCACCTCCTGGCCCTTGAAAAGGATGCGGCCGGCGGAAGGGCGCATGGCGCCGAAGAGAAGCCGCGCCAGCTCGGTGCGGCCGGATCCAACCATACCCGCCACGCCGAGGATCTCTCCCTTTCGGACCGTGAGGTTGATGTCATGCAGGAGTCCGTCCGCGGACAGGTTTTCCAGCCTGAGGACCTCCTCCTCCTTCACCGAAGCAATATCAACGCACACCTTGGCGATCTCCCGTCCCACCATGAGGGACACGAGGCTGTTCTCCGTCACATCGGAAATGTCGAAAGTCCCGATGCGGAGCCCGTCCCGAAGCACCGTCACCCTGTCTGCGATCTGGAAAACCTCTTCGAGGTGATGAGAGATGTAAACGATGGAGGCGCCCTGGGCGCGGAGGCGCCGTGCCATGGCGAACAGGTTCTGGATCTCCGCCTGGTCGAACGCGGCAGTCGGCTCGTCCATGATCAGGATTTTCGCCTTGAGAAAGAGGGCTTTCGCCAGCTCCACCGCCTGCTGCCGCGCCGCGCCGAGCGTCGAGACGATCACGTGCGCATCCATGTCCACGTCCAGCCCCGCCAGGATCTCCTGGGCTTCCCGGTAGAGGCGGCGCGTGTCCACGAGCCCCCAGCGGTTTCGCGGCTCGTGATTGAGCAGGATGTTTTCCCCTGCGCTCATGAGCGGAACGAGGTTGCGCTCCTGGTAGATGGTGGCGATGCCCAACTCCTGCGCTGAATGGGGCGTCAGGTTCATGACTGGCCTGCCGCGCAGCGTGATCTCCCCGCTGTCGGGCCGGTGCGCGCCGGAGAGAATCTTGATCAGCGTGGACTTCCCCGCGCCGTTCTCACCGACAATTGCATGGACCTCCCCCTCGCGGAGATCGAAGTTCACGCCGTCCAGGGCCCTTACGCCAGGAAAGGACTTGGAGATCCCCGTCATCGTCAGGACGGGAGTTTTTGCGTGATCCGTCATCCCTGCCTCCCTGCGACTGTCGAACCGCGGATGATGAGACGGTGCGGAAGAACGACTGCCCGGGGTTCCCCGGTGAACTCCCCGTTGATGCGCTCGAAGAGCATCTCCGCGGCAACCCTGCCCTGCGTGTAATGGGGGTTGTCCACGGTGCTGAGCCGGGGGGTCGCGACATTTGATTCGGGAATATTGTCGAAGCCGATGAGAGCGACATCCTCCGGTACGCGCATGCCCAGCTCCTGGAAAGCGGCCATGGCGCCGATTGCCATGAGGTCGTTCGCGGCAAAGACGGCCGTGAACTTCACCTTGCGCGCGGCGAGCTCGCGGGCGCATTCGTATCCCGAGACCTGGGAATAGGAGCCGTTGGTCACCAGCTCCTCGCGCCACGGAATGCCGCGCCCGGCAAGCGCCTTTCGATATCCGTCCGGCCGGTTGTTCATGCGCCGCAGCTTGAGGGGACCTGTGATGAGGGCGATGTCGATATGGCCCAGCTCCAGGAGATGGCTCACGGCGTCCGCCGCAGCCTCGGTGTCATCCACGCCGGCGCAGTCCGCGATGGCCTGCTCCCTGTCCAGCCCTGAAAGGACAACGGGGACCTCCCGGTCCTGAAGAAACGTGAGGTCCTTTGGCATGACCTCCACCGGGTCGACGATCATCCCTTCCAGCCTGTGCTCGTACAGCGAGTGCATGAGGGAGATCTCCTGATCGAGCTTTCCGTCGGTATTGCAGACTACGACAAAATACCCGCGCTCCTTCGCCACGTCCTGGGCGCCTCGGGAGAGCCCGGCGAAGAACGGGTTGGAGATGTCCGGCACCATGAGACCGACCATTCCCACGCGCGCGGTCCGGAGGCTGCGGGCAACGGCGTTCGGGTGGTAGCCCAGCTCCCTGACCGCCTTCCACACGCGTTCCTTGATCGCCTCTGAGACACTCCGTGGACCGTCGTTCAGGACGTAGGAAACGGTGGAGGGTGACACACCCGCCGCCGCCGCCACATCGTTTCTCGTTATCATCCCCGGGCCAGCTCTTTCAAGTGGTGCACGCTTTCACGAATCATATCTTCCGGTGCCTCGGCGTCAATGCGCGCCATAAGGCTGCCGGAGTATCCGCTTCCGCGAAGGGAGGCGACAACGACTGGCAGGCAAGCGCGGTCCGTTGCCTGCACTATCCTGATCCAGCGCCCCAGGCCTGAGACGGCTGCCGGCACGTCTTCCTGTGCTTGCAGCGCAGCGGCGATATCGAAGCTCACCCCCAGGGACTCTGATCCCGCCTCGTCGAGCAAGGTCAGCAGGTCCGCTGAAGTCCAGCGCGCGGAGTTTTCCAGGGCCATCGTCACACCCTGGCGAGCCGCAACCGGTGTAATCGAGGCGAAAAGCGCGGCATCCGCGACTCCTCCCTCATCAACGATCCTCAGAACGGATGCGCCGACAAGGACGGCGGCTTCCAGGCTTTCAAGCAAGTCTCGGTCCCGGGTTCCGCTGTCCTTCTCCCGCAGGCTGCCCGAGGGCCTCCAGGTAAGAACAGGCTCCATCCCCAGGCTGCGCATCGTGCCGCGCAGGGCGCACAAGTACGTGCGGTCCAGGGCGGGCAGGTGCTCGATCTCCAGGGACACGCGGGAGACGTCGAGCCCCGACACAAACCGGAGGATGGCGTCCGTGCTCCATCGGATGCGGTGAAAAGGCGAGCTGTCGATTCCTATTGTCACGGGGTCTTCCTGCGCGGCGCAGACAAAAGAGGCGGGCCGCTGAGGCCCGCCCTTTCGGATTCACTTTGCCCCGGCGGGCACTTCTCCAAGCCAGAGAGGATGTCCGGGGACGATGATGGGAACCTTGCCGGAGACGAGGTCGTCAACCATCTGCTGCGTGGGATCCCAGGGAACCGCGTCGTTCAGAGTCTTCGTGGTGATTATCCTCATGGGGCTCTGAACAAGGTTGGGGACTTTCTTGCCGTTCAGGTGGTCCACGAGGAGCTTGCAGGCAATCATGGCTTCCTGCGACGGGGACCAGCCAACAGTCATTTTCAGCGTTCCCGCGCGCACAGCCTCAACGCCGTACGGGGCAGCGTTCTGCGCCACGATGGACACCTGCTGCATCTTGCCGGCCTCCTGCAGCGCGCGGATGGCGCCCAGGGCCATGTCATCATTCTGGACAAAAGCGCCGACCAGCTTGGGATGCGCGGTGATGATGTTCTGCATCTGCGTGTAGGCCTTCTGGCGGTTCCAGTCTCCCGGAACGACCGACACGACTTTCAGCTTGGGGTTGTTCGCCGCAACGGCCTTGACGAACCCGTCGGTGTACGCTTCCGCGTCTCCGCGGCCGGGGAACCCGGTGATGACCGCGATCTCGCCTTCCGGCACGTTCTTGGCGATCCACTCGCCACAGAGCTTGGAGGAGACTCCCGTCGGTGCCTGGATGACGCCGACTACCTTGTCCCTGGTCTTCTCCGAGTACCCGAAGATCATGAACACGGGAATCCCCGCGGCCTTGGCCTTGTCCAGCGAGCCCGCCATGGACGACATGCTGACTGAGAAGAGAACGATCCCGTCGACCTGCTTGGTGATTGCGTCCTCGACGTTGGCCAGCTCCTTCTCGGGCTTGGTATCCGCGTTGAGAACGATCACGTCCACGCCCAGCGTCTTGGCCAGGAGCTGCACGCCCTCCACACCCCTCTGGTAGTACGGATCAGCGCCCGTCTGCAGGTACGCGATCTTCCAACGCTTCCCCGCCGCGTCCACCGTCACGACGATCATGAGGCAGAACAGCACCGCCAGGCCGATTTTCAACCACGTCCCTTTTGATTTCATTCCCAAACCCCCTTTGTACGGCATGGATTGAATGTCGACACGAATTGTCGACACGTGTCGCATCGTACCACAGGCTCATTGGGCTGTCAAGGAAAAATCCGCGCTGCCGTGCTCGTTGCCGTGTCATAAGCGGCAAGGATGTTTGGCAGCGGGGTCCCAGGAGCAATGGAGTGAGTAGGGGCGATGATCAATCCTCCAGTCTCGAACATCGCAACCCGCTTTCGCACCTCGCGCTGGACGTCTGCCGCGGTACCGAACACCAGGAGCTTCTGAGTGCATATCGTGCCGCAGAAGCAGATGTCCGCACCGAAGGCAGTTTTCAGGCGCTCGAGTGCCATGCCTTGCGCGTTGACCTGGACCACGTCCAGGACGTCGACGCCCAGATCGATGAGGTCCGGGATCAACCCGGCAACGGCCCCGCAGGAATGGAACAGGACGCGGGCGCCGTGCGCGTGCACCATGTCGAAAAACCGGCGGTACGCGCCGCCAAACAACCGCAGGAACTTCTCCCGGCTCAGGAGCAGGCCCCGCTGCGTGGCGACGTCCTCACCCACGTGAACGAAATCGATGCCGCCGCGTGCCGCCTCCAAGGAACGCCGATAGAGCTCCTGGAAGAACTCCGCCCGCTGTTCGACGAGCGCAAGGTACACGGGGTTCTCATCCGCGATGTCCATGAGCACCGTGTCGAAGCCCCTGCAGCGGGCAATCCCGTTGATGAAGTCCATGTGCCCCGGTTCGCCGCAGACCACGGCATACCCGGACCGCGCCTCGCAGTCAGCCCGGATGCCGGAGAAGTCGAACCAGTCGGCAGTCGGCCTCGGCAGCGCCTGCAACTGGGTCGCGGTGCTTATCTCCGCGTAGGGCATCCTCGTCACTTCGTAGATCGAACCGCCGCCGGCCTCGCGGCGCACGTATTCTTCCCCCCACAGGCCCTTCAGGCTCATATCCATTTCGGCAGCAGGACCGCCGCCCTTGTGCCGGGGCGCAACGTAACGAAAATCGTCCCCGAGTCTATCGAGCAGGCATTCCCTGTCGGGAAGATGCAGTTCCCGCATGAGGGCCGCATCTATCTCCTCCGCGGCGTCATATTTCACGGGAATCCGATCAAATCCCCGGCGTTGAATTGCGCCCAGCACCCGTTCCCTGTGCGTCATTTCATTTCAACCAGCGAGCTCACCCATTTCACCCGGTCCAGGATGCCGTCCGGAGGCAGGAGGTCCCCGATCCCAAGGATGAACCGGTGGTCCTTCCTCACGACATCCAGCGCATGAGCCACTGCCCGGCGGAACTCCTCCTCGGGGAAAGTCGGAGAAAAGATAGCGCCGGGAAGCCCGCCCCAGAGCCTGATGTTCGGACCGGCCAGAACGCGCAGGTCCTGGATGTCCAGATCTCCCGCAGGAAGCGGCGTAAGCCCTTCCATGCAATCGAAGCCAAGGCCGGGGAACAGCGGCAGGAGCCCCCGCAGGGTTCCGTCAATGTGGACCGAGACAAGCTTTCCCGCTGCGTGCAGCTCGGACGCGCGCCGGGCGTATGTCTGCATCCCGAAACGCCGGACAAGCCCTGCCATCACCTCGGAGGAGAGGTTGTCATTCATCTCGACCAGCGGCGCGCACGGCCAGCGGCACAGGATCTCAAAGACCGGGTCGTCCGCGTCAGTCAGGACTTTCAGCGCACCCTCGACCTCGGCCGGGCAGTCCGCCAGCAGGAATGACAGGCACTCCACGCCCGTCCATTCGTACACGAGCGCACAGATGGGCGATCGCACGGGAGGCAGGAGAAGCGGAAGGCCCTGGCTCCCCCATTCCCGCACACACTCCAGAAACGCATCCGTGTCAGGCAGGAACCGCCTGTCGGCAGCGAGGAAGCAAAGGGCCCGCAGGTCCACCCGGGATTTGACCGGCCATTCGATCGGAGCCCAGCACTGGGACTCGGGGAGGAAGCGCTCCACCCTTCGGAGCGCGCCGCGTGGCGTCTCGTACACCGTGACCCGCTCGAAACCCCGGGTTTCGCTCTTCTCCGCGCAGCGGCTGTATTCCTTCCGCCAATGGTTCTCGGGAGGCCAGTAGGTTCCGCAGGGCACCTCCGCGTGCAGCCTCGCCAGGCCGCCCTCCCCTTTCCACCGCTCGGGGAGCGTACCTTTCTCCTCCTGCTGCGCCCACCAGAAGCGAAGCACGGGAAAAAAGGGCACCGCGTCCGGCGTGCCGCCGGCGAGCACCGTCTCCAGGCGTTCTCTCGGCGTCATAGCCTCACCGCTACAGCGCGCGGTCCAGGACTTCCACGATCTCTTCCTCTCCGAGCCTTCGGGCATTTCGCAGAGACCCCGCGCTTCCGCCGAAAGACTCGTAGATCCTGATGCAGTCAGCGGCAATGGTCTTGAACTTGGAGCGGTCAATGCCCACGTCCCGCAGCCGGAAGCGCAGCCCGTTCTCCTTCATCCATTCTTCCAGCGCGTCGATGGCGAGCATGCCGAGCTCCCGGTCGTTCAGCCCCGTGCCGGCAATCCCGAACACGCTTCGGGCGAGCTTCACGTACTTTTCGGGGTGGGTCTCGCAGTTGAACCGCCATAGCACCGGCATGATGATCCCCAGGCCTCGGCCATGGCTGATATCGTAGTGGCCGCTGAGGCAGTGCTCGATGAAGTGCATGGGGCCCGCGCCGTTCTTCCCGGCTCCAATCACCCAGGAGTTGGCCAGCGTGCTCGCCCACAACACCTGGGTGCGGGCGTCCAGGTCCTTCCCATTCCTGAGCACGCGCGGCAGGTACTCGATGATCGTCTTCATGACGCTCTCGCTGAAGGAATCCTGCAGCGGCGTGCTGGCGGTGTTGGAGATGTAGTTGTCCATGGCATGGGCGATGATGTCGATGCCGCCGTCCCCGCTGATGCCGCGGGGAACGCTCAGGGTGAGCTCGGGGTCGCAGATGAGCACGCGGGGAAAAAGGTGCTTCCCCGCAAGCACCACCTTCTCGTGCGTTTCCCAGCGTGTCAGGACCGCGCCGTCCCCGAACTCGCTGCCCGCCGCCGCGATCGTCGGAACAGCGATGATAGGCAGCGCGCAGTCGTGCGGCGTTCTCTTGAAATCGCTTCCTCCCAGGACATGGTCGAACACGGGCAGGCCGGTTTTCGCGCAGACGGCAATTCCCTTTGCCATGTCGATGGCGCTTCCGCCGCCGAGGCCTATCACGAGGTCCACTTTTTCCTTGCGGGCAAGGGCGGCCCCCTCGTCCACCGTGGAGGTGCGGGGATTGGGCTCCGCGCGGTCAAAAAAGACGCAGGAAACGCCCGCCTCTTTCAGAAGCGCCGCCGCCGTGCCCAGGATTCCGATCTCCCGCATGGCTTTCTTGCCGGTTACCAGGATGGCCGAACGGCCGAGCCCTGCCGCCGCCTTCCCCAAAAGCTTGAACTTCCCCGGGCCGAAGATGATTTTCGTTTCCAGTGAAATCTCGAAGCACTCCATGACCTGTCCTCCTAGAACTCTTCGAAGAGCTTTTGCATGAGAGCAGGATCCGTTTCTCCGTCGAAGCAGACGAAGCGGTTCCTGAAAACGCGCGGACTGCCGGCAGCAATCGTGAAGCTCCCGTAGCGCGCCGGTGCGGTCCCGATGTAGCAGATGCCTTCAGCGCTGGCATGGAAAGGCACGGGATGCACCGGGTTGTTCCTGGCATCGATCAGGGCGAAGCCCGCCCACGTGCTGCCCAGTGACCCGTCTCGAAGCCCGCAGTAGGCCGCCCAATCCCCCCGCATTCCGTGAACCTCGTGAGAAACCTTCCCGCCTGAGGAGATGATCAGCCGGTCAGGAAAGCTCGCGATGTCGCGGGACGCGCGGAAGCCGATCCCCCCGTAGCCGCCCCAGTCGAATTGCTTGATATCGACAGCGCTGATGACGGCCTCCTCCCCGTTCGCCGCGAGCTCGCTCGTGACGTCCATGTAATAGTAGGGAGCCTCCGCCGAAGGCCAGGTGAGGACAAAGCTGCGCTTCTCGCTCAGGGGGCTGCGGCCATCGCTTGTCTTCCATTCAACTCGCAGGGAGACGCTCACGCTGTTCTTGCCCACGCGGATGCTGTCGATCTCCGGGACGACCTGCGCTCCGTGGACGGGCTCACCCGAAAAGGGGCCCTCCCAGAAGTTCACGCCGTTCACGTACTTCCATACCATCCAGAGGCCACGGTGCCAGATATGATCGTGCGGAGAGAAAATGCTGATCGATGCGCCGGACGGCGTACACACGGGCGCCCAGTAGGGATAGTGGATGTCGCCGCCATAGGAGAAGCGGACCAGGAGGCTGCCATCCTCTGTGCAGATGGACACGTGCTCTCCCACCTCGTGGATGGCGCGCAGGATCCTCCGCCCCTTCTCAAATGAGACATTCGCGTGCTCGCGAAGGCCGCTGCCGTGTGCAATGGCACTCGTGATCCAGTTGGGCTTTTCGCTCATGACGTCTCCTCGAGCGGAGGAATGTAGGAGGGAGTGCCCCGCAGGTGATCGGCCGCCGCCCTGCCGGCCTCCACCAGGCGCTCGGCGAGCGGGAGCCGGCCATGCACCAGGAACGCCGCGGTGAACACGTCCCCGCTTCCCGTGTCGGAGACGATTTTCGAAACGGGGACCGCGGGGATCTCGATCCAACCTCCATTGATGAACGCCGCGCAACCGCGGGCGCCCTTGTGGACGATGAGCGCTGCCGCCCCCCACTCCACGAGGGAGCGAGCGGCTCGTTCGATCGTCTGTGACCCGCAGAAGAACATGATCTCGCGCTCGTTTCCGTGGACGTACGATGCCAGGGGCAGAGTCTCTTTCACCGCATCGATCCGTTTTCTCACCTCGCCACTTTCCAGGCCGGCGTTCCACCGCGGGTCCCAGTTCACGTCAATTGAGGTCTCCATTCCCGCCTGCCGGCACTCCTTGAACAGCGCCCTGTTCCCTCCGTAGAGCATCGGCTCGCTGAACCAGATGTCGGCCCGATAGAGGTGCATGCAGCCTGCGCGCGCCAGCGCGGGGACGTCAACAGCGGTGACATCGAGAAGGGCGGTATTGGGCAGGCTGCTGATGAAATGGCGATGACCGTTGTCCCAGCTCATCGCGATGGATCTCCCTGTGCTGACAGGGACCGCCTTCACATGCGGCGTGACACCGATCGACCTCAAATGCCGCACAAGACGCTTCCCCAACTCATCGCTCCCGATGCATCCGCAGAAATGGACGCGGGCTCCCATGATAGCGGCGGCAACGGCCGTGTTGGCTCCTCCTCCGCCGATCGACTCGTGAATGTCCTCGATCGAGGTTTCCCCGTCTGCCATGATACCGGGAGAAGTGGCGATTCTGGATGTCTTGACATCGAGGTTGATGTTCCCAACGACCGCAATGGTGGTCAGTGGCCTGGATCCATGGTTTTTCTTATCGACACGAGTTGTCGACACGTGTCGCATGATGGCACCCCCTGATCGAGCTGTCAAGGGGCCGGGGACCGGTTTCTTGCAGCTATGGCCTGGGGCAGTACTACGCAGGAAGCTTTATTCTGCGCCCGTTCCGGGACGATTCTCCGATGGCTTCCATAATTTGCTGGATTCGAACGCCATCCTCGAAAGTCGCACCGAGAGGTGAAATGGGCTTGTCATTCGCAACGCAGTCGATGAAGTGATGCAGCGCATGCACATGACCGTATTCCCAGCCGGCGTTATGCCCGGGGGGAAGGTACAGAGTCTGCAGGGGATGCGAAGGGTCCGTCACGGAAACCGCGGCGAATCCCCGGATAATGACGGGTGCGGAGTCCACATAGACCTGAAGATGGTTTGGATCTTCCAGGTCGAAGGCGATGCTTCCCTTCGAGCCGTTGATCTCCCAGGCGTGCTCGTTTTTCCTGCCGGTTGAGACCCCCGAGGATTCGATGGTCCCCGTGGCGCCGCTCGCGAACTCGACAAGAGCGAGATTCGCCTCATCTGCCGTCACCTGTTCCAGCTTCCCGTCCTTGTGCACCCGAGAAGGGTTGTAGGTCCGTACGAGGCCGCTGACCGCCGTGATCTCCCCCATGAGAAAGCGAGCCATGTCGATAGCGTGGCAGCCGATGCCCAGGAGGACCCCCGATTTCGTCCCGCTCGCGTACCAGCACTCTTCCGCAAATGCCGCCGGGTCGTGCCCTGGCTCCTGAAGGTAGCGGCCTCGGAAGTGGTAGATTTTTCCCAGATCTCCACGCTCGATCATGTCCCGGGCGAGGCGAACCGCGGGAATGAACCTGTAGTTATGACACAGCATGTTCTTGACCCCAGCCTCTTTCGCAGCGGCGGCCATCGCCCTGGCATCCTGGACGTTCATGGCGAGGGGCTTTTCGCAGATGACATGCTTGCCCGCTTGCGCCGCGGCGACGGACGGAGTGCAGTGCTCATTATCCGGCGCACAATTGTCCACAATCTGGATCTCGGGGTCCGCGATCATTTCCCTCCAATCGGTGTAGTAACCCTGGAAACCGAACCGACGGGCGATTTCAGCCACCTTCTCATCATTTCTGCCGCAAATAGCTCTCAGGCGCGGAAGGGCGGAAGGAGACTCGAAGGAGTAGGGAATCTTCACATACGCATTGGAATGTACCTTACCCATGAAACCGTACCCGAGAACGCCTATGCCGATCCGGGCTTCCCTGGGATCGTATTCGGCCTTTGTGAATCCACCCATGTCCTGCCTCCTGCCCGCTTCAGAAAAGATTCCTGATGCATTTTCAGACAGTCGATGCTCGCCTTCGAAGAGCGGGGCCAATGTGTCGTAATCTGTGGACATCGGTCAATCGGTCAAAAGAAGATCTGAAACCAGGTCCGGAGCTGCTCACGGAAGCGGCCAGACCTGCCGCAGCGGGCTCTGAATGACCTCGAACGCCGGCGGAAGGCTCAACGGTCTGTCCCCTTGCATGCAGAGCTCCCTGGCCGGGCCGAGCGCCATCTGGCGGATCCAGAGCGCTCCGCGGACTTCGTCGATCCGCGGCAGAAGCTGCGCAAAGCAGTCCCTGTATGACATGCCAGCCGGCTTGTTGAACCAGAGCGCGTGCCTCTGATGGGACGTCGGCTCTCCGTGACGCAAGGCGTAGACCGCTCCTGCTCCGTCCCTGGCCGCTGCTGCCGCTGCGTCGTGGGGTCCCGAGCGGCTGCCGGAAACTGCGCCTTCATTCAGGGAGCCGAGCGAGCCGAAGTCCTGGACAAGATACCAGTCCTCGTACGCCGCCTCGCTGTCAGTCCAGGGCAATCCTGCAACGCTTGCACTCAGGGACATGATGAACCCTGCCGGCGGAGCAGCGGCGAGCGCTGCATGAAAGTCCCTCTGGCGCTTCTCATACTCGTCGGCGGGAACATCGGGTTTTTTCCAATGCCAGAATACATAGGCGATCACCAGTCGGCGCCCCTTGGAGCCCGTCGGACTTCACCCGACAACGAGCAGGCGCTTTGCAATGTTCTGCCGCAGACCGTAGCGGCCCAGGTTCGTGTCGTATGCCAAGCAGGCACCCCCTCTCCAATATACTGGCTCTGGTACCAGCGCGAGGAAAGGCACAGCCGCGTTCAACAAAGGGGCACGGGTGGGCTTTGGAGCCTACCGTGTCCCGAGCGCGTTCCCGATGTGTCTCTTTTTTCCCTTCGAGTCGCCCTCGCAACAGGGCCATGGCGATTCGGCGACGGCTTCCTGCGTCCCGTGCAGCGTGGCGCTGTGTGAATGGCGGTCAGTATCTCCTGACAACGCTGACAACCTGGAAGTCAGCGACGCCCTCGGCATACACAGGCGCCTCCCATTTCCAGATCGCCTGCGGTTCCACCATAGTGGTGCATGCGCTCGTGGTCGAGATCGGCCTGCCGATGGCGTCAATGAGCGTGATATTGACTTCAGCGTAGCTGAGGACACGGGGCGAAGTGTTGAGAACAGCACCCCGGATGACGGGGCCTGTCTCGGCGTCGGCGCGCTTCACTTCCAGGATCCTCAATCCTTCGTCGACCCAACCGACCTTGTCTGCGCCCGGTCCTGCTTTGGCGTTCGTGGAAGGAACGCAGGCAGTCAGTTCGATCCCGAACAGAAAGACGACAGCGGAAAAAACCATGGGAATCGCTTTCCAATTTTTCATTTTCCAACCTCCCCTTGTTGGCAGGCTGAAGAGGTCTCGCGACGCAGGCTGTGGAACGCACAGACTGCTGAAGGCGAACAGAACGGCCATGATCGGACACCTGCAGGACATGCGCGTACTCTGCTGCGAGACCTCGAGGCACGTCGTGGCAAACTCCGCCGACCCGGAAAGGAACCCTCGCTCGTCTCGGACGGCCTGTGCGGAACGTGGGCCATCATGCATGTATTGGACGGTATGAATTGCCACTTTGACCGCTACGGGCATTGCAGTAAGCTTGTCGTTATTACCATCTCTTTCCATGGCGACCCAAGCCGGAGAAGGACGATCCCTCCGGCTTCGGTCTACGATTGCACTCGTACCCTATGGAGCAATCTTTATGGTATCTGTCAGGGTGAAGGTGATGGTCTGGTTGCTTGTGACGGAGTAGGGAGTCGCTCCGCCATTCTCTACTCCGTTTGCCAGGGAAACTCCCTTGCCATTGTAGATCAGTACGGGATCGTTCACTGCAGGAGTGCCACCAGCCCCCGCTGCATCCTGAATCGCCCCGAAGTAATATGTTGTGCCACTGTTGAGTATCGCCAAGATTGTGCTGACTGAAGCTGTTGGCGAAGCGGCATGTCCGATCATATCAGGCGGAGGAGATGGTTCGAATCCGAGTTGCGGATCCGTTGAAAACT
>DATKLB010000140.1:0-2098 GCA_035542615.1 Spirochaetia bacterium
GAATCGATGTACACGAAGACACACATCGTGCGTCAGAAATTCCCCTGCGCCGAGGATATAGGCGCTCATTGCAGCCAGAGGCGGAACGAGGATTCCCGCGAGGTACCTCCGCGCGCCTGCGGCGAACGCGAAGTCAGCGAAGATGCAGACCAGGAGCGAGGAGATGAGGGAGGTCCTTGCAAACTCGGGAAAATCGGGCCGCGTTGGCCAGGTCCGCGCTTATACCACTCATCATGACCATCAACCCGGTGAGCTGGACCACGTGAAGAGGAATGGCGGCGCGCGGGTGCTTCGGAAACAGGAAAAAGGCGTACAACCGCAAATGCCTGGAGCTCACCGGGGGGACGCGCCAGAATGTGCTGGGCACCCCCTCGACGATCCACTGGGCGGATTCGCGCGACCACGAAGAGATGATGCGCCTGCTGGCGCGTGACGGCCGCGTCACGAACTTCGAGTGCCGTATCGTCGAGGCCAGCGGGAAAGAACGAAGCTGCCTGACTTCGTTGAGCCTGCACCCCGGTCAGAAGATCATCGAGGGATCCCTCGTGGACATCACCGAACGCAAAAACCTGGAGGCCGAACGTGAGGCCGGGCTTCAGCGCACGGAGTTCATCATAGCGGCGACCCGGACGGGGCTCGATATCATCGACGAGAACCTGGTCGTGCAGTACATCGATCCCGCACGGATGAAGATCCTGGGTGATCCGGACGGCCGGGTCTGCTACGACTATCTTCGCGGAAGATCCACCCCCCGATGATTGCGCCGTACAAAGGGCCTTGAAGACCCGGAAGGTCGAAGTCCAGGAGCAATCCCTGCCTCGTTATGACAACGAGCCCACCCAGGTCACTGCCCTCCCTTACCAGGATGATTCGGGGAAATGGCTGGTGGCCGAGGTAATTGTGGATATTTCGGAGCGCAAGAAGGCCGAGGCTGAGCGTCTGGATCTGGAACGTCGTGTGGCCGAGTCGCAAAGGCTGGAGGGACTGGGAATCCTGGCCGGGGGGGTGGCGCACAACTTCAACAATCTCCTCACGGTCATCCTCGGCCATGCAGAGCTGCTGAGGGAATCGCTGGGACAGGACTCGGCGATGACCTCGTCGGTCAATGAAATCATCCGGGCGGGCGATCGTTCGCGGGACCTCGCACGCCAGCTTCTCTCTCTCGGCGGGCGAAGGGCTTTGGACTTGAGGCCGTTGGACCTGAACACGATTGTCGGGGAATCCAGCCCAATGCTCCGCCAGGCACTGCGGGAAAACATCAGCATCGTCTACCACCTTTCTCCGCCACCGTACCTCGTGGCCGCCGACCCGGGACAGATCGAGGAGATCCTCCTGAACCTTGCGCTCAACGCACAGGATGCGATTCCCCGGGAAGGACGGATCGAGATCGCGACGACCGAGAGAGTCCTGGAAGGGGTCTTTACGCGGCGCCAGGAGGATCTCCCCCCGGCCGCTATGTCCAGCTCACCTTCAGCGACACGGGGCAGGGCATGGCCAGAGAAACGTTGACGAAGATCTTCACTCCGTTTTTCACCACGGAGGAACAAGGCAAAGGCACCGGGCTCGGGCTGTACACGGTGTACAGCATTGTCAAGGAGCATCACGGCACCATCGAAGTTGAAAGCCACCCCGGCGCCGGCACTCGATTCCTGATCTGCTTCCCGCGGATCGAGGCACCTGCGCGGGAGCCGCTGGCCTTCACAGAGCTCCAGCCGTCCAAGGGAAGGGAAACCGTCCTGCTCGTCGAAGACGAGGAAGCCATTCGCACCATGCTTTCCCAAAGCCTTCGAAACCTGGGATATACGATTCTGGAAGCTTCCGACGGAGTGTCCGCCCTGCAGGTATTCGCGGACTATGGGAAAGCGGTTCACTTGCTTGTCTCCGACGTCGTCATGCCGCGCATGAGCGGAACAGATCTGTACGATCGACTGCGGGCGCAAAAGCCCGAGCTGAAGGCGCTGTTCATGTCGGGATACCCCAGAGAAGTGATCAGCGCACGCGTCGTGAGAGACGAGGAAATGGAGCTCCTGGCAAAACCTTTCACCGTGCAGACCCTGGCCTCACGGATTCGGGAGATCCTCGACCGATAGCGCACCTG
>DATKLB010000141.1:0-3649 GCA_035542615.1 Spirochaetia bacterium
GACGGTGCGGAGCATGCGCGAGTCACTGTCTCGCTCGACATAGTGGTTCAAGGCGAAGATCCCGAAGGCGAGCAGGCTGACACCGACCGCGCTCTCCACGAGCCGCGGCCAATCCAGCGCCTTTGGCTGTGCAAGGTAGAAGGAGCCAACTGCGACTGCCAGAACCAGGAGCGTGATCCGCGGCTTGGTCAGCTCCAGGTACGCGCTCACCCTGCCCAGCGCCCGGCGAGGCTGCGAGGGACGGGTCTGCTCGCTGTGGGTGCTCACCCGCTCCTCCCCGCGACGGCCGCTTCGTGGAAGCCGAAAAGCCCGCCCGACTTGATGACGCGCACGACCTCCTCCGGGACCAGCTCCTCCCAGGATGGGTCGGCCCTCTGCATCCGCGCGAGCACGTCACGAGGCAGGATGGAAAGGTCGGCCGGTGCGGTATCCCGGATAGGCTCGATGCGGCCGTTTTCCAGGAGATAGGCGTAGAGATGCCGCAGACCTTGCGGGACCTGCAAGGTTTTCGCGGTCACGACCTCACCCGTTTCGTTGTTCTTCCAGGGATAGACGTGGAGGGTGACAGGTCCCGCCATGAGCCGGCCCATCGCTTCCAGAACTCCTCCCTCCAGGTCGCGATAGTGCTCTTCGTCGAAAAGCTGCAGGAGAGTCGGGATGCCGAGAACCATGACGATCCTCTCATGGGTGTAGCGGCGCAGGTACGATGTGACGTTATGGAATCGCGAGTAGTTGGAGACCATCACCGTCTTGCCCAGCACCCGCAGCGTGTCCATGCGGGCAAGGAAATCGGCGTGATCCACCTTCTCCCCGAGGGTCAGGAGATTGCGAAGAGTCATCTCCATGAGGACGATCGGCTCGCGACCGTCCATGTCAGGCATCCGGCGAAGCTGGGAAAGAGACCTTTCCTGCATGTCGAGGGTGACGCGCGTGATCGGTCGAAAGCTTCCCCGCTCGATCAGAACCGGCTGGTGATAGAGGAGCTCAGCCGGCTCCACCACCTCGCCATCGGGAGCGAACATGGCCGCGTTGGTCAACCTCTGCTCGACGAGCTGGAGGCTCATGAGGCGGTTGTCCACGCCGGGGAAGGCGGGCCCGGAAAACTTCAGCATGTCCACTTCCATCCGGTCGCGCGTAAGCCCGTCCATGAGCGATCCAATAAGGGCCTCGGGGGTGCTCGATGAGTAGAAAGCGCCGTAGACCAAGTTGACGCCAAGGACGCCCAGCGCCTCCTGCTGGCGGACGTTTTCCAGGTCCCACATCCGGGCATGGATGATGATCTCGGATGCAGGCCCGCGAGGCCCGGTCTGGAACCGGATCCCCAGCCAGCCGTGACCGTCCTCCTGGCGGGCGTGGCTTTTGGTCGCGATCGTGTCGGAGAAGACGAAGCACCTGGTCTTCTCCGCGCGCTTCGCATCCAGCCGTTCCAGGAGCAGGGTCCACTCGTGGTCCAGCATGGCAACCAGGCGCTGCCGGCTCACGTAGCGGCCTGCCGGGCCGTAGATCGCGTCGGAGACCGCCATGTCGTAGGCGGAGATGGTCTTTGCCACTGTGCCGGCAGCCCCGCCCACGTGGAAAAACCAGCGCGCCACTTCCTGGCCCGCGCCGATCTCCGCGAACGTTCCGTAATGCGCTGCGTCGATGTTGATCCGCAGCGCCTTGTCGTTCGCGTTCAGTGTGTTCATGCCCATATGCCATCTCTAAAGTAATGCCGGAAAAGGAAAACTGCGAGCCCCGGGAAGCTCGCTGCGCTTGATGCGGCTGCGCGAGGGATGTAGAATCCCCGCGACACGCCATGAGGATACGACACGAGCGCGAGTTTCCTATCGGATACACGGAGATCGTTGCCCATCAGGCTGAGACGTTGATGGACTTCGGCATCCTGCGTTTGAAGGGCGACCAGACCCATCGCTCCGCGCCCGGGAAAGAAAGGGCATTTATCCTGCTGGATGGCACTCTGGAGATCGCGTGGGAAGGCCGAAAGTACCGCGTCTCGCGCGAATCGCTGTTCGAGGAATCTCCCTGGTGCCTGAGCCTGCCCTCGAATACCGAGGCAACACTGACAGCATTCAACGAGGGAGCGGAAGTCTCGGTTCACGCCACGGAGAACTCCCGCTCGTTCCCCCCCCATCTCTATACGCCGGATGAATGTCGAAGCGAGGAGCGCGGACGGGGAACGATGAACGAAACCTCGACAAGGATCGTCCGCACGATCATCGAGGATCCCAAAGCATCACAATCCAACCTCGTTCTCGGCGAGGTGATCAACTTCCCCGGCAAGTGGTCCAGTTACCCTTCGCATCACCACCCCCAGCCCGAGATCTATCACTACCGCTTCCAGTTGCCCGAGGGTTTCGGCCTGTGCCAGATCGGGGAAGAAGCATACCTCCTTCGAAACCGGGACACGGTAATCATCCCGCCGGGCTCGGTGCACCCTCATACCGCGGCGCCGGGGTATGCGATGTTCTACATCTGGGTGATCCGGCACCTGGACGGCGCGCGCTACGGCACGCCCACCTTTGTGCCCGAGCACACGTGGGTCATGGACGCGAAAGCGAAGATCTGGCCCTAGCACGCCCGGAGGGCGTGCTAGATCATCCCGTCCCAGCTGTTGCGGACGCGTGCCTCGCGGGCTTCCTTCTCCGAGAACCAGTGCGAGGTCACGCTCTTGATCTCCGTGAAAAAGCGCACCCCGTCGGTTCCCATCGTATGAAGATCCCCGAAGAACGACGCCTTGTGTCCCGTGAAGCCGAACATGGCCAGGGGAACGGGAATGCCCACGTTCACGCCAACCATGCCCGCATGGGACCTGCGGGTGAACTCGCGGGCGAAGTATCCGCTCTGGGTGTAGATCACGCTCCCGTTTCCGAACTCGCTTTCGTTCATCAGCTCGACGCCCTCGTCGAAGCTCTTCACGCGCTTGATGCAGAGCACCGGTCCGAAGATCTCGCGGTCTCCGACGCTCATGCCCTTCGTCACGTGATCGAACAGGGTGGGTCCGAGATAGAAGCCCTTTTCGTAGCCGGACACGGTGACGTCCCGACCATCGAGCACGAGCTCCGCGCCTTCGTCGACTCCCTTCTCGATCCATGAAATGACGCTCTGTCGATGATCGCCATTCACAAGCGGACCGAGCTGGCTCGCCTTGTCGTAGGCAGGCCCGATTTTCAGATCCTGCATCGCCTTGACCAGCGCCTCGACGAGCGGACCGGCAATCTCCTCCTCGACGACCGCGACAGGCAGGGCCATGCACCTCTCCCCGGCGCAGCCGCAGGCGGAATTGACGATTCCCTTTGCCGTGCGCTCCAGGGGCGCATCCCGCATGACCAGCGCGTGATTCTTTGCTTCCGTGAGGGCCTGTACGCGTTTGCCATGTGCCGCGGCGGTTGCATAGATGTGCTTGCCGACCGACGTCGAGCCGACAAAGGAAATCCCTGCCACGTCCGGATGCGTGAGAAGGATCTCTGCCTCGGCGCGCGAGCAGGTCACGAGGTTGAGCACCCCGGCGGGAAGCCCGGCCTCCTGCCAGAGCTCCATGATGCGCATCGATGAGCGGGGAACAAAGCTTGCTGCCTTGATGACCATCGTATTGCCGGTGGCGATGCACAATGGCGCCATCCAGCCCATGGGTATCATTGCAGGGAAGTTC
>DATKLB010000142.1:0-13746 GCA_035542615.1 Spirochaetia bacterium
GGGCCGACCTTGGCGCATACCAGAACCGCCTGGACTACGCGATGAAGGGGCTGGCGGTCGGCGCGGAGAATCTGCAGGCCGCAGAGTCTCTGATCAGGGACACCGACATGGCCTCACAGATGGTGGAGTTCGTGAAGGACCAGATCCTGGTGCAGTCCTCCACGGCCATGCTGGCGCAGGCGAACACCAAGCCGCAGACCGTCCTGCAGCTGTTCCGCTAAGGAGGCCGGGGCCAGCGGGGCCCGCCTTCTCTGGAAGCCGCCCAGGCAAGGCTCCGCCTTGCAGAGGGCGGCTTTTTTTGTTGACACTCACCAGCCCTCCAAGCTTACATGAGCACCAATGCACGTTCCGCGGGTCGTCAGGGATTTTGCGGCTCACTTTCGCTTGGCCGGTTTCCAGTGCTACCTCGTCGGCGGCGCTGTTCGCGACATGATGGTGGGAAGAAGCCATACCGACTTCGACATCGCGACAAACGCCCTCCCCGACCAGGTCACCGCGCTGTTTCGCAGGGTCATACCGACCGGAATCAGGCACGGGACCGTCACCGTTCTTTTCAAGGGAACGAGGTTCGAAGTGACGACTTTTCGCACCGAAAGCGGCTACAGCGACGGGAGACGGCCCGATACCGTGGCTTTCGCCCCGACGATATTCGACGATCTCTCGCGCCGCGATTTCACGATCAACGCGATGGCGTATGACCTGGCGACTGACGCGCTGATCGATCCGCACGACGGTCGGAGGGACCTCTCCGTGGGCATCATCAGGGCAATCGGGTCTCCATCGGAACGCTTCCAGGAAGACGGGCTTCGACCCCTCCGAGCATGCAGGATCGCTGCGCAACTGTCCTTTTCTATGGAAGAACAAACGCAAGCGGCCATCCCGGGTGCGCTCGAGGTGCTTTCCCGGGTGTCAGCGGAAAGAGTCCGGGACGAGCTGCTGAAGACCCTGGAATGCCCCATTCCCTCTGTTGGATTTTTCCTGATGCGTGATACGGGAATTCTCCGTGTCATCCTTCCCGAGCTGCTCGAAGGGGTGGGCGTCGAGCAGGGAGACCTCCACTGCTACGATGTGTTCACCCATTCGCTGTACGCGTGCGACGCGGCGCCGAAGGAGTCGATCGTGCTGCGGCTTGCCGCACTCCTGCACGATGTCGGAAAGCCTCGCACGCGGCACGTGGAGGCCGACGGCCGCCCGACCTTCTATTCTCACGAAAAGGTGTCGGCGGCAATGACGGAGGAAATTCTCATGAGGCTGAAGCTCCCCATTGCCGTTGTGAAGGACGTGACGCACCTGATCGCCAATCACATGTTCAACTACCAGGAGGAATGGTCTGACGCGGCCGTCCGGCGGCTCATCGCCCGGGTTGGAGAAGAGAAGATCGACGACCTCATCTCGCTGCGCAGGGCCGACCAGATCGGGATGTGCCGCGAGAACGCGACCGTATTCCCGGAAGGGCTTGCCGATTTTGCAGCGAGGGTGAGGGACGTGCTCCGGGGCGGCCGTGCGTTGACGGTCCGGCAGCTCGCGGTCAACGGCAACGATCTCATGGCGGCCCTCGACGTTCCCCCGGGACCGAAGATCGGGATCATCCTGAATGAGCTTCTCCAGGCGGTGCTCGACGATCCAGAATTGAACACGAGGGAAAAGCTGCTGGACATCGCGGGCCGGCTGTACCGCGAACGACTGGGAGGCTGAGCCCGGCTGTCAGGGCGTTCCTGCGCCCCTGCCCCGAGGCAATGGGGAACCGGGCCGTCCCGTGCGCTGGGCGGCCTGGGCAACGTGCATCCCTTCGTAGGCGATGCGGGCAGCCTCCTGTTCGGCTTCTTTTTTGTTCTTGCCCTTTCCTGCTCCGAACGACCTGTCTGCGACATGCACCTCGATCCAGAAGGTCCTATCGTGATCCGGCCCGGTCTTTTGCACGACTTTGTACTTCGGGTAGGTCTTCATGCGCTTCTGGACATACTCTTGGAGAAGAGTCTTGTAGTCCTTGGCGTGTTTGTCCTCCAGTACCTTGTTGATCTCGGGAATGAGCATCTGGTAAACAAAGCGCCGCGACGGCTGGAAGCCGGAATCCAGGTAGTATGCGCCAATGATGGCTTCGAGGCAGTCAGCGAGAATGGCCTTCTTCGAGCGGCCCCCCGAGTACTCCTCTCCACGGCCGATGAGAATGTAGTTGTCGACCCGCAGTGTGCGCGCGATCTCCGAGAGGCTCGCCTCGCTCACCACGAAGCTCTTGATTCGCGCCAGCTCGCCTTCGGGCTGGTCGGGCAAAGTCTCATAGAGATACTCGCTGACAGCCAGACCCAGAACGGAGTCTCCCAGGAACTCGAGGCGTTCGTTGTTTTCCGCCGACTCACCCAGCTCGTTCGCGAACGATCGGTGCGTAAATGCCTGGTTGAGAAACTCCAGCTCCCGGAAGCGGATCCCGGTGTGCCTTTCGAAGAGCTGGAGCTCTTTTTTCCTCTCGGGCTTCAGCGATACTGCCGCTGCGCGTTTGATTCTCTTGAACAAAACCTTCCTATTTTTTCAGCTGGGAACGGATGTACTCCAGGGCGTCCCGGACAGTTTCGAACTCATTCGCCTTCTCATCCGGGATGCTGATCCCGAGCTCCTCTTCAATGGCATACACAAGCTCGTACGTGTCCAGGCTGTCCGCCCCGAGATCCTGCCGGAATGAGGAATCAAGAGTGATCTTCGATTCGTCGATCTCAAGCCTGTCGGCGATGAGTTTTTTCATCTTTTCGAACAGCTCATCCATACAACGCAACCTCCTCTGAAATGGTGTCAATCAGGCGCGGAGTTCACTTCAGGTCATCTCTTCGGGCTTGAGAACCTGTTTGCCACGGTAAAAACCGCACTTGGGACAGACCCGGTGCGGCATCATCCTGTTTCCGCAGTTGCTGCATTCCACGAGCGTCGGGACAGCGAGCCGCATGTTGGCCGCACGACGCTGCCTTCCCCTCGCCCGTGATATTCTTCTCTTCGGCAAAGCCATACTACGTCACTCCGGTTGAAACATGATGAGGGACATGTTGACCGCGGATTCGACCGCGACCGCGTTCACACGTCGCGGCGTATGTCGCGACTGGACCGAAAGCTACACCAACACTCCGGGAATGTCAAGGCGTCAGCGTCTGCTCGCGAGGGGCATGATGGAACTTTTCCTGGAGCGCTTTTGCGACGAGCGGCGGCACCATGCCGGAGATGTCTCCGCCGAAACCGGCGATTTCCTTGATTGCCGACGATCGGATGACCGAGTATTTCTGGTCTGTCGGCAGGAAAATCGTCTCGATTCTCGGGTTGAGGGACCGGTTCATGACGGAGAGCTCGAACTCGTACTCGAAATCTGCCAGCGCGCGCACGCCGCGCACGATCACATGAACACCGATCCTGTCTGCGAAATCCACGATCAGCCCGTTCCAGGTCGAGACAGCGACATTCGACAGCTCTCGCGCGAGGGTGCTCATCATGCCGAGCCGTTCGTCAGCGTTGAACAGGTAGGACTTTTCCGGGTTGACGGCAATCACGACCTGGACAGCGTCGAACAGCCGGGATGCCCTCTTTAGTATGTTGATGTGGCCGTTCGTCGGGGGGTCGAAGGTTCCAGGAAGCAGCACCTTGAACATGCACCGAGAATACCGGAGCTTCCACTGCTCATCAAGTGAAAAATTTTTGACAAACGGCATGCCGGCGGATAGAATTGCAGGTAATGAGCCCGGCGTGGAGGTTCTGCATCACGTTGGCCGCAGTGACAGTCCTGTTTTCGTGCGTTTCGCAGCAGAAAACGGCTGCACCTGAGCCGAAGCCGGATTCATCTCAGGCTTCAGCAGCCCCGTCCGGAGGAACCCCGCAGGAGTTCGTCGTCACTCCCGAGCTCTACACCAGGACGTTCGACGAAGTCCAGCAGGTCATCGCGGATCTGACGGCGCTTATCAACGCCGCGGACTACGATGGCTGGCGGTCATACCTCACGGCGGACTACGTCGCGCGGACCAGCGACCCCGGCTTCCTTGCAAAAGCGTCCACCAGCGGAGTGCTGCAGAAAAGCGGGATCGTGCTTCGCAGCCTGAAGGACTATTTCGAGAACGTGGTCGTGCGCAGCCGGATCCAGGCATCCCTGGACGACATCAATTTCGTTGACGCAGATCACGTCAAGGCGCTGACAATCGTTGATGGGAGACCTGTGATTCTGTATTATCTCGTACGGGAAGACGGGCGCTGGAAAGTGGGAATATGGCCGACAGACCAGGAATGAAAGGAACAGGGAGCAGATATGAGTGAACCCCATGCGGCGCGGTTCGCCGCGAAAAAGAATGGCGATCTTCGAGCCACGAATCCATCCGTGACGGGCTGCGCGGGCGCGTCGAGCGGACACGCCGGCCGGAAGGGAGTCGTCTTTGCCCTCGCCGCGATCCTGTTCCTTGCCTCCGCTTCCCTGGCGAGCGCCCAAAACTCGACACAAGGCGGGTCAGCCTCGGCCTCCCCCTCCGGATCGCAGACGGCATCGCAGCCCGGGTCCAAGGAAATAACCATCGAAGAGCTTTTTCTGAGGAGCGTCGAGTTCCAGATATTGCGAGAGAAGGCCGCGTCGGATGACTACGACATCAAGATGAGCGCCCTCGACGATCTGGAGAAAAAAATCAACGCCGGTGTGTCAGGGAGCGACACAGCGCAGGTGGAGTTCGTTCTGGAATACCTCGCAATGGAGGGCTCCGGCAGGGTCGTTCGCGAGGCCGGGAGGCAGGTCAACAACTTCCCCGAGGTGCGGCGGCGCGCGGCAAGCCTGCTCGGCCGCGTGGGTACTGAAGAATCAAAGAACGCTCTTATCCGGACTCTGCTCATCGACGACGAGCCGATGGTCAAAGCGGAGGCTGCGTACGCCCTGGGAAATCTGGGAATGAATCCCGGCAATCAGGTCGTCCAGGCCATAGAGTTTGCTTACAACATGGAGGATCCCACTGCCCCGGATCAGAACTTCGGGTATGCGATCAGCCTGGCCATCGAGAAGCTCGCCCAGAAAACACCCGGCGGACTCAAGGATCCCGAGGCGTACCGGCTGCTCGTGAAGATCGCGCAGGGCAACTACCTGCGCACCGTCAAGGCAAAGGCGCTGCAGGTTCTCGACGAGCTGAAGTCATCGAAGTAACGGCGCGCCCGCAGGGTCGGGCCGCCGGACGTCAAAGGGAGATCAGGAGAACTTTTTTCCACTCCGGGGCTGCGTCCTTCCCTTCGTATTGAATCCGTTTCCTGATCACGAATCTGCTGGGAGCGCCCGGCGCGCGAAACTCCAGTATGCCGAAGCTCCCGCCCCCCAGATAACAGATCTTCTCCTGCGGCGCCAGCTCATTCGAATCCCGCAGCTCACGCATGATGCAGTCGAAGTGCGCGGGCTGGCCCGTTTCCCGATGCGTCAGCGCGGAGGGCAGCTCGCGGACTGGCTGCCGGCAGATCGGGCAATCGGGAAACACAAGCGGCGCGGGAGGCGGCGCGTTGGGATCAGCGCCAGCCGCGCGGCGCGGCGCATCGGACTGCCCGCCGGCGCTGCGTCTGCTCCCCGGATGCCGTCGATGGCCTCGTTGCGGGTTGCCGTGCGGACCGGGTCCGTTCGTGTTGGGAGGCGGGGGTACCCGTTCCGCGCCGTTTGGGCCATCCCGCTGTTGCGCGTTTCCCGCGCCGGCCGGGGGTGCCCCGTCGGCTTCCGCTGATCCGTCAGGCCCGTGAGGCCTGTCCTCACGACCGCCGTCCCCCTGCCGTGCCGCCCTTTGCGCGTCTGATCCCCGGTTGTGTTTGCGCCTGTTGTTGCGCCTCCGAAAGCTCCGGGAGCTCATTCGCTATTCTCCATGCTCGAGATTCTGCGTGAGGTCCTGGGCGATTTTCTGAATGGCCTGCAGGAGGTATTCCTCGTCATGTATCTTGATCTTCAATTCGGCGATCTTCTTGGGATCGGTCTTCTTGGCCGTGCGCACCATCAGTCGATCCCTCCATTGAATGCCCTCTCGATGTGGCAGACCTCTGCCGCGGCCCCGCCCAGGAAGATCACGTCGAATCGCAGCCGCCTGGCCGCGATCCCGGGGTTGGTTGCGACGTACGCTTTCGCGGCCTGCGCAATCCGCCTCTGCTTGCGGGAGTCGATCGAATACTCCAGCTCGCTGCGCGGCATGGCGCCCCAGGCCTTGACCTCGACGAAGGCGACCTCGACACCCTTTTCCGCAATGATGTCGATCTCTCCCCGGCGGGTGCGAAAGTTGCGCTCCCGGATCGTCCATCCACGGGATGAAAGCCAGGCGGCGGCGCGATTCTCCCCTGCCGATCCCCGGGCTCGTGACGGGCTCGTCACGAAATGCTCCCCGCCGCACTCGGGGCGAGCGTTTTCGGATCCACCGCCTTGACGATGAACGAGCCTTTCTTGTCGAGCAGATCGACAACCTCGCGCTCGCTCCGCGAGTTTCCATACTCGTCGATGATCAGCTCCACCACCGGCCGCAGCGGCGCTTCGGTGTGCGTCTGCACGACGCGGCCGATCGCGGAATTGTTGAGCTGCACGATGCTCCCGATGGGATAGATCCCCATGCTCTCCAGGAAGACTTTCAGGATCTTGGGATCGAAATGCCGCCCGTTATCGTTCAACACGTTCTTCATGGCGCTGTAGCCGATCATGGAATTGCGATGGGGACGGTTGTTGATCATGGCGACGTACGCGTCGGCGACCGCCACGACTCGCGCTGATAGGTTGATATCTTCTCCGTGAAGCTTGCGCGGATAGCCCTGTCCGTCCCACCGTTCGTGATGCTGCAGCGCGATGATGCCGATTTCCTCGGGGTACTTCAGCTCCTTCGATATCACGCGGTAGGAGTGGATGGGATGTGTGTGGATCTGGTTCAGCTCATCGGCTGACAGCTTTTCCTTTTTCTGCAGGATGGTCTTGGGAACCTTCACCATCCCGATGTCGTGAAGCAGGGCGCCCGTCGCCAGCTGGATGAGGCGATGGCTTGTGAACTTCAGGATCATCCCCATGATCGCCGAGAGGATGGTGACGTTGATGACCCCCGCCGCGATCTTGCGCTCCATCCTGCCCCCCATCAGGATGAGCTGGATCATCTCGTTCCGGCCTTCCTTGATCCGCTCGAGCAGAAGATTGATGATCGCGTCGACCCTTCCACGATCCAGCGCATCCCCCTGCGCGACACCGGTGGCAATGTGCTCGTACTCGTCGATGGCGCGCAGGTACGCGTCGAGGTCCTTTTTTTCGGCCGGCAGGTCGCGAAACGGGGCGGTCTGGGTGGCCTGGACCGCCAGCTTCTTCTGCTCCTCCGTCATCGGTGACCCGTCCGTCCGCAGCTCCTCGATGTCCCAGCGCATGAGCCTGTCGATGTCCTTCTGGCGGATGGGGACACCGGACGGAACAAAGACGTTGTCGCCGTCGATATAGACGGGCTGGTCGAACATCATGCCGTCCCGCAGATCGCTGGTGCGAATGGTCTTCATCTCCGTGCTTTCAGACCCCTCACGAATACCAGCAGCGCGGCAATGACCTCGTACAGGGATTCAGGTATCACGGTGTTTATGTCCAGAGGAATCAGGGCGTCGGCGAGCTCGGGGTCCGCGACAAGAGTGACCCCGCTCTCACGCGCAATGTCCACGATGATCTGCGCCATCCGTCCCCTCCCCGAGGCCACGACGATGGGCGCCGGCAGCTCCTCCGAATAATGGATGGCGACAGCCCTGTCCTCGTGTCCCGTTCGGGAATACCCGTTCGGGGTCCCCGTTTGCCGCGGTGTGTCCCAAGCGTCCGGCCCCGTCACGAATTACCCCGCCACGTCGATGATTGGGAGGGAGGCTCCCTCCGCTGTGGGGGAAAACCCGTCAAAGGCATCCCCTCCAAGTACAGTATCGTCAACTTCCATTCCCATGTTATGGAATTTTGACCGGAGCCTGTCCAGTCCCCGTCGCGCTGCGCCCTCCAGCGCCGGGTCATCCACAAAAACCGAGAGCTTCCTTTTCTTTCCTTCGAGAGGAAGAAAGAAAGAAATCTCCCCGACGCTCAGCGCCATGCGGAGTGGTCGCGAGAGGAACGGATCAAAGAGGATCCTGATGGTACCGCACAGACGCTGCGGTCCGTCGTCGAAAGCAAAAGGAACCACGACCCACGTCTGTGATCTGCCCCGCATGTGGTTGAACGCCTGGATCGCATCCGCTGATTCGGGAGCCGACGCCGCGAGGCCGGAGACGATCTCTTTCATCGCGTGCGCGCTTGTCGGTAGCGGCTTCCCGCGGAAGCGGCGCGGGTCGGCCCCGCTTCGCTCCCCGAAGGTGAGCAGGCCCAGCAGAGCTTCGACTCCGCGGCTGGCGGGATCGATCCCCTTGTCGATGAGCGTCGCGATCAGCCGTGCCCCCCTGTGAGGCGCCAGTCGGAGGCCGGACAGGCGGGCCCGTACTTTCTCGATTGTCTCCGCCCTGATGGGAAGCCCGGCAAGGACCAGGGCTCGCGCAATCGTCAGCGACTCCGCCCCTCCCGGAACTCCTTCACGAACCAGAGCGGCGCGAATCACGTCCAGCGGCTGGTGTGTCAGCGAGAGAAGGAGCCGACCAGCGGAGGTGCTCACCCTTGCCTTCAGGATGGCGCCGGGGTCCAGCGCGAGCTGCGAAAAAGCCGGATAGACCCGGCCGCCGATGCCGACCGCCCACTTGCCGGCGTCGAGTCGCTTGATGACCGTGAGGACGACCACCTCTCCCGGCCGCAGGCGAAGGCCGGGCCGCAGAGAGATCTGGATAGCGCCGCTTGGCGCGCCCGGTGTCACGAAAGGCCCGCTCACGGGAAGGGGCCGGCCCCGCGGTCTTCAGCCCTTCTCCGCGGGCTCGGAGGCCGCTGCGTCGGGCTGCTCGGCGGCTCCCGTCTCGGGGACTTTCTCACGCCGCCGGTGAATGAGCTCGGCGACCTTCGCCGACTTGCCGTACCTGCCGCGCAGGTAATACAGCTTGGCGCGTCGTACCCTGCCCTCCCGCACTCGGACGATCTTTGCGATTTTCGGCGAGTGCAGAGGGAAGATCCTCTCGACGCCGACCCCGTAGCTGATCTTTCGAACGGTGAACGTCTTTCGCAGGCCGTCGCGCTTCATCGCTATGACGATCCCCTCGAACACCTGGACCCGCTCCGTCTTGCCCTCGATGATCTTGTAGTGGACCTTCACCGTGTCGCCGATGCGGAACTCCTCGGCCTTCTCCCTGGTCTGCTCCGCTTCAATTGCCTTGAGTGCGTTCATTGTCGACTCCTTCTCTTCTCATCTTTCCTATCAGCGCACGCGCCTCCACCGGAAGGCTGTCCCCCTTCAACAGCTCGGGACGGAGCTTCATCGTCTTTTCAACGCTCTTCGTGAGCCTCCACTGTCGTATCTTCTCGTGGTGTCCCGACAGGAGGACTTCCGGCACTCCGACGCCGCGAAACACCTCCGGCCTCGTGTAGTGAGGGTACTCCAGGAGCCCTGAGGCGAAGCTTTCCTCCTCCAGGGACTCTCCCGTGATCGCGCCGGGAAGCAACCGAGCGATCGAATCCACGATGACCATTGCCGCGACTTCGCCTCCCGAAAGGACGTAGTCGCCGATCGATATTTCGTCGGTCACGAAAGTGTCGATCACCCTCTGATCCACTCCTTCGTATCTGCCGCACAGGAGCACGAGATCGGTTTCCCGCGCAAGCTCCGCAGCCAGCGCCTGCGTATACAGCCGCCCTGCCGGGGTCATGTAGACGACTCTCCGGCCGACCGAACCGGTCGCTTCCAGCGCTGCCACGATGGGCTCAGGCTTCATGACCATCCCCGGACCGCCTCCGTAGGCCGCGTCGTCACAGACCCTGTGCCTTCCCGCCGCGTAATCCCGGATATCGATCGGCGTCACCGCGATCAGCCCGCGCCCTATTGCTCGCGCCAGGATCGAGCTCGTCAGGAACCCTCCGAAGAGACCCGGGAACAGCGTCAGGATCGTGATTGTCATCTGACGATCTCGTCCTCGCGCAGCAAAATCCGTCCGCCCTCCACGTCCACCTCACCGACAAAATGGTCGTTGAAGGGGACCAGGAAAGTCTTCCCCGAGGCGTTCCTGACCTCGAGGAGCTGCGACGGCCCGCCCTCCCACACCGAGCGGACCGATCCGATCAACTCGTCCTCGAACCAGATGCTGCACCTGCACAGGTCCGCCGTGTAGTATTCGCCCTCTCGCAGCCGGGCAGCCTGCCCGCGCGGAACCCAGATCTCGAAGCCGATGAGGCGGCGCGCATCTTCCGGCGTGTCGATGCCGGCGATCTTGAGCACCACGTCCCGCATGTGCGGGCGCACGGACTCGATCCGGAGCTTCTTCTCCGTGTCCCCTTTGCGGAAAACCGCTTCCGTCAGGGCCACAAAGTGATCGGGCTCCCCCGAGAAGCTCCTCCCCCTTACCTCTCCCCGGACGCCGTAGGGAGCGGCGACGACTCCAACGGCCAGAAGATCAGCAGGCATGTTCGCCCGGGGTTCCGACGCCGCCCCACGCCTCAGTCCAGGATCTCCAGCACAACGCGCTTCCCCGACCGTGTCGAGGCGGCGCTCAGGAGGGTCCGGATTGCCTTGGCGATGCGGCCGTGCTTGCCGATCACCTTTCCGATGTCGTTGTCGGCCACCTTCAGCTCGAGGATCGTCGACTTCTCCCCCTCGATCATGTTCACGGCCACGCCTGTCGGGTCGTCGACGAGGGTCTTTGCTATGTACTCGACGAGGTCTTTTTCCACGCGCGTGGACCCTAGGCTCTCGCGCTGCGGTTCAGAAGCCGCTTCACCGTCGCCGATGGAGTGGCGCCGCGGGAAAGCCAGTCTTTGATCCGGTCCAAGCTGATCGAAATCTGTTTCTCCTTCTGCTCGATCGGGTGGTACAGGCCGATCTCCTCGAGCACGCGCCCGTCTCTCGGGGACCGGGAATCCATGACCACGATGCGGTAGAAAGGCCGCTTCTTGGTCCCGAACCTCTTCAGCCTGATGCGCACGCTCACTGGCGTCCTCCTCTTCCCTGGTGGGACTCCCCGGCGCCGAGCTGTGACAGCACCTGGGCCTGATATTTCGAGCTCTTCGACATCTTTTTCATCATGAGACACGTCTTCTCGAATTTTTTCAAGAACCTGTTCACCTCGAAAACCGACGTGCCGCTTCCTCGCGCAATTCGCGCCCGCCGCGGGGGACCGATGATTCGGTAGTTCTTCCGCTCGGTCAGGGTCATGGAGAGGATGATGGCTTCCTCCCTCTTCATTCCCTTCTCGTCGATCTTTTCCTCAGCCGCCGACCCCTTGAGCCCGGGGATCATCTCCATGATCGACTGGAGGCTTCCCATCTTGCGCATGCGTCGATACTGGTCCAGCATGTCCTCCAGGGTGAAGGTCTCCGAGGCGAGCTTTTCCTGGAGCGCGAGGGCTTCTCCCGCCTCCATGGTCTTCTGCGCCTTTTCGACCAGGGTGACTACGTCCCCCATTCCCAGGATTCGCGAGGCGATCCTCTCCGGGTGAAACAGCTCCAGTCCGTCGAGCTTCTCTCCAACACCCACGAACTTGACCGGCGTCCCGGTGATGCTCCTGACAGACAACGCCGCGCCCCCGCGGGTGTCGGAGTCGAACTTCGTAAGAATGACGCCCGTCAGGGAAACCGTCTCGTGGAATTTCTGGGCGATCTCCACGGCGTTCTGTCCGGTCATGGCATCGGCGACCAGGAGCATCTCGTCGGGGCGGGCAGCCGCGCGGATCCTGACCAGCTCATCCATCAGAGCTTCGTCCACCTGGAGGCGCCCCGACGTGTCGACGATGATCACATCGAGCTGCTCCCGACGGGCGCGGGCGAGCGCTCCTTCCACAACGCGGACAGGGTCCGAGACGTCTTCACGATGAACGGGCACTCCGGCCTTCTCCGCCAGAACGGCGAGTTGCTCCACGGCGGCGGGGCGCTGAAGGTCTGCCGCGACCAGGAGCGGCTTCCTCCCCTTGTCCTTGAGCATCAGCGCCAGCTTGGCAGCCGTTGTCGTCTTCCCTGAGCCCTGAAGGCCCGCCAGAAGGATCACGGACTGAGTATCAGGTCCTTTCAGGACGAGCCCCTCGTTCTGGCCGCCGAGGAGAGCCACCATCTTGTCATAGATGAGCTTGACGAACTGCTGGCTGGGAGTGACGGAGCGCAGCACTCTCTCGCCGAGCGCCTCCTCGGTGGCCTCGTTCACAAACCTCCGCACGACCCGGAGGTTGACGTCCGCCTCGAGGAGGGCGATCTTGATCTCGTTGATCGCGTCCTGGATGTTTTTTTCAGATATCTGGGCCTTGCCGCCGATCTGCCGGATGAGATCGCCCAGCTTGCCGCTCAGTTTCTCAAGCATCAGAATCCGTTCTTGGAACGGGAGTACCCGTTCGGCGATTACGCCGTAAGTATTGAACAGGCCAATATATACCGAGATCGCCAGGCATTGTCAAGGAGCGCGGGCGCGTCGAAGTTGTCGATGCCGCTAGCGAACCTGGAAAAAATGCCGGTCGATGTATCCGATGCGCTCCCGCGCGTCGTGGGCGAAGGAGCTTTCGGGAAATCGAACCAGGATGTCATTGTATGTCGTCCTCGCCCGTTTGATGTCACGGAAACGCGAATCCCCTTCGAGGAGCTGTCCAAGAAGATAGTCCGCTTCGTCAATCCATTTTCCGTCCGGATACCGAACCAGATACTCGGAGGCCAGATCGATTCCCATGCCGACCTCCTGCCTCTCTTTTTCGAAACGGACGGCCGATATCAGCTCTTCCTCCAGACCGGGATCCCTGACAGCGAGAAGGCGCTTGAGCAGAAAAAGAAGCTCCGCCTGGTCCTTCTGCGCCATCGCGATGTGCGCCAGCCCGAGGACCGCGCTTTCGCCAAGCCGGCCCTGCTGCGCAAGGTTCTTCGAGAAATACCTGCCGGCGGCATCATAGGCGCCCGTGCGCAGGTAGAGCCGCGCAATGCGGTCGTTGAGATCCGGATTGCCGTCCCGGTATCCCTTGAGCAGCTCCGCGAGAGCTGCATCGTCCTGGCCCACGCTGGACAGTTTTTCCGCAAAGGCGGGGTCCCCGGTCTCTGTCGACTCCGCCGGCCGGTCCTGGCCCTGGACCATGTGCGCCGAGAAGTCTGCTTCCGAGACGACGTGAACTCGGACGGTTTCTTTCGACGATGTCCCGGTGCTGTTGTCCTGCCGGAGGAAATCCAGGTCGTACGTGCCGAGCTTGAGCGCTTTGAAGCTGAACCAGGTCTTTCCGTCCCGGGTCTCCTTGCCTTTGAAGGACATTCCGTCGGGGTTGAGATCGGGAAAGCCGAGAAAAAGAAAACCTTCTCCGCCGAGACCGATCTGCACGTCATCCCCCTCCCGAGCGTATATCTCACGCAGCCTCCCATACGTGGCAGGAGCCGTGGAGCTGGCGGCAGCCGGGGCGGCTGAAGGCTGTGATTGCGAGGGCGTCAGAGAGCCGGAACTCCCGATCGGCGCCGCCAGTGCCTGGGATGCGGGTGGCTGGGCCGAGGGTGCCTGCGGCTTTGGCTTGATTGCCGTCGTGGTCTGGCCAGCCTGCGTCGGCGCTGGCCTGACGGCGGAAGCAGAGCGCTTTGCAGATGATGCCGGCGGCGGCTGGGGAGTGGTGAGCGCCACGCCCTCTGCCGGAGAAGGACCGGCTGACTGGATGGTCTCCACCTCAGGACCCGTCCGCGCTCGAGGCGCGGACGGAAGCCCGAGAGGGACT